>NZ_CP102279.1:0-300000 GCF_025150245.1 Dorea formicigenerans | reverse complement strand
GCCCCAGCACATTCTGGCGCCTGCGGTGGTCGCTTGCGGTACCATCATTGTACGCCGCAGTGCGCATCCTGCCGGAGGCTTTTTTATAATTAGGAAATGCATTTCTTAATTATAAAAAAAACGCCCTTTATTCTCACAAAGGGCGATTGATTCGCGGTACCACCTTTATTATATAGAAGAAACTCCTCTATACATCTCATCCTATTCTTTAACGGGAACGACTCCGGGACCGCCTACTGTGACTTCAGCGTTCCTGCTCCAAAGCTACCTTCTGCATCTCTGTTCTTGAGTGCCTCGCAGCCAATGGGCATCTCTCTCTGTCAGAACGACCTATGCATACTCCTCTTTTTCAACGCATTTAACTGGTTTATCAACCATGAAACTACAAAATATCATAGCCACAGAAGTCCTGTTTGTCAAGGTTTTTAGGGAATTTTCAGAAAACCTTAAGAGACCGCATCAAAAGGGGATCTCGAAAGCTGAGTGATTTTCTATTGTTGCTGCGCCGCTTATCTCTGTGAGATTATGCAAACTCGCTGATGGCTCAGGCAGTGCATAATCTCACAGGCTATGCTCGCACCAATTTCGAAAATAACTCCATGCTTTCTTGAGACCCTTTTGATGCTTTTGTATTGTGATATCCACTACTGTATAGGAAATCTGTTATTTTTCAGTAGATATATTATGCAATCGCTTCTATTATTATCTGTTATACAATTACTTTATAGTTCGGCATCTCTCTCTTCTCCGTCATAAGTTGTCAGTTTAATAGGAGTATCTTCTGTGACATCTGCGTGTATTCCTACGGTGTACTCTATATTTTCTTTGAGTTGTTTTAAGCAGGTAGAACCGCCTGCCGGGATTGTTTCTGTCCGTTCTTCTTCGCCGTTATAATGAGAGAAATTAAGCTTCTTTATTACACGATTCCTAAAGTTTTCAATATATACAGCCACCCGGTCAATGTGAATGCACTGAACATAGTGGTAAGCATTACTGTACTGGCAGTAAGGACACCTTCATGTCCCATATTTTTTGCCATAACATAACTACTTACAGTCGTCGCAGATCCGAGCATAACAAGGATTGCAACGATTTCTTCATTCTTAAATCCCAGCCCGGCTGCGATTGGCAGAAAGACTGCCGCAAATCCGACAAGCTTCATAACAGCCGCCACAATAGACGGTTTGGCTTTCGCGGAAGCTTTGTGGATATCAAAGGTCGCTCCCATTGCCATAAGTCCCATCGGAGTTGCCATGTTTCCAATACTTGTCACCGTCTTCGCCGGGATTCCGGAAAATGGAAGACGGCAAGCCGACCAGAGAAGTCCAATCACAATTCCAATAATAATCGGGTTGGTAATAATTCCTTTTAAAGTTTTCTTTAATACCTCTTTATCAATCTTGCTCTGTCCTGGTTTGAAAAAGGACAGAACAACAACCGCCATAATATTATAAAGCGGAACACTGCCGATGATCATGACTGGCGCCATACCCGCATTTCCATAAATATTTTGGATAAATGCAATACCAAGAAGCGCCGCGCTGCTTCGATAAGAAGCCTGAATAAATTCCCCACGGATAGACTTATCCTTCCAAAGACAGGAAATTCCCGCTGAAATTATAATACAAATCAAGGTTACAATAAAACAAAATATAACAAATTTTACATTCCAGACTTTCGAAAAATCTACTGTCGCAAGATCCCCGAATAATAATAACGGCAACGGCACTTTAAATACGAATTTATTCATTTTCGAGGCAAACTCCTCATCCATCCAGCCTATATGACGAAAAAAAAGTCCCAGGATCATCATTAAGAATATAGGACCTGTCGCATTTAAACAAAAAAATAAATTATCCATCTACAACCTCCAGATAAAATCCAATTGGGGACGGGGTTTTTTCAAAAAAACCCCGGTACCGCTAACAAAAAAGTTTCTTGTATATATTAAAATCTTGCTCTTTGAACACGTTAAAGATCACACGTTCGATGCTGGTTTTTGTTAAAAACCGGTCAACCGTGTCTACTGCGATTTCTGCTGCCAGTTTATTGGGAAAATGGAATTCTCCGGTTGAGATGCAACAAAATGCTATGGATTTTAAACTTGATTTTTCTGCCACTTTCAGGCAGTTGAGATAGCAGTCTTTTAGCTGCTCTTTTTGTTTTTCTGTTACTGCCAGTCCGACAATTGGTCCTACTGTATGTATGACGTGTTTAGCCGGAAGGTTGTAGCCTTTTGTAATCTTTGCTTTTCCTATCGGTTCTTCGTGTCCTTGTTCTGCCATGATTTCTGCACATTCATTACGAAGCTGAATTCCTGCCGCCGAGTGAATGGCGTTGTCGATGCAGCCATGACATGGTACAAAACAGCCGAGAAGCTGGCTGTTCGCTGCATTTACTATTGCATCTACGCCTAATCTTGTAATGTCACCGCGCCACAGGGATATGCGGTCACTGTTCTTAATCTCTGAACATGGATATTCCTGCTCGATTACTGGAATATCGTTGCATGTCACGATTCCTTTTTCCTCTGCTTCTTCCTGTAAAAGTTCATCTTGCAATTTTTCATATTCTGCTGATGCATGTCCCGGATAACGGACATTCATGAGACTTCGAAGAAGACGCCTTTGTTCTCCCTCATCGATTGGATCCGGAATACTGGCATAGCCTTGATTTTCCTGTTTCAGATATTGTATTAACGTGCTGACTTTTTGCTCACGTGTCATAAGCTTCCTCCTGTTAAAATAAATATTCAAACTCCTAATTCTAAATCTACCTTAGCCTGTTTATTAGTAAGTTTTCCTATCTAATGTATTCTTGTATCACTGAATAAGCCTCATATAGTTCTTCGTAGCTCACCCGACAGTTCGCAGGGCTTGTGGAAGGCAGGCAGATGATTTCAATACCCGTATCTTTGTAGCAATAGCGTCTGTACAGTTGTGCTGCTTTTTGACCGGTTGCAAAGATTGCCTGTATTGGTGCTTCTTTTAGGATAAGATTCATGTCATTTGGTTTTGGATTACGGATGCTGCTGTCATTTGCTCCCCGAATCTCACAGCCTGCCAGTACATCCCATACTGCGATATGATTGCGCAAGGCAAATGTGATTTTATCTTTCTTAGTCTCCGGCACTTCCTCTCCACATACATCTGACAATACTTTCCAGAACCGGTTTCTTGGATGCCCGTAATAAAATCCTACTTCCCGGGATTTGGGGGATGGCATCGTTCCAAGCATCAAAACTTTAGATTCTTTATTATAAATTGGTTTAAATTCATGTGTTACATGTTCTACTTCCATAATCCAACTCCATTTACGCATACTCTGACATTTTTGCTGCGAGGTGCGCGTCATGCAATTGCATGACATACTTCTATTGCGCACCTCTGCAAGTCTACACTCCGTTTCGGTCGGCGCAAAACCATTGTCCACCGGACAATGTGCGCCTTGCCGGAGGCTATATCATGCAAATGTATAACATAATTCTACTGCGCACCTCTGTAAATCTACGTTTTTTCGTCCCTAATCATAGCATAATTTCTTGTACCAGTCACTCTGTTTTCCTTTTTATCCATATGTTACTTGTATGTTGTTTGTTTTTTCGTCTGCATGATTTGTATTAACAATTTATTCACATTTCGTTTCATCGGCTTGTCATAAATACACTTGCTTTGAGTTCTTCATCTATATTTTTTATTAATTTTTCTTTATTTTAGAATGTATTAATTGAGAATATCCAACATTTTTTCTCATATTTTCTATTAATTCTACATTTCAATCGATTTTATCTATAAATATATATTTATTATTAACTTTATCTATTTGTAAAGTTTTTGTAAACAAGCTATAATATCCACGTAAACTTTAAAAAGTGATCGGGAGGTATTTCTAATGAAAAAGAAAGTATTATCAATTCTCCTTACAGCCGCTATGGTAATGTCCATGGCTGTAGGATGCGGCTCTAACAAATCAGCGTCCACAGACGCAAAAGACGACACAAAGACAGAGTCATCTGCTGATGGGGAAAGCAACCAGATTCTGTTCAATGGTTCTTCTACACTGGCACCGGTTATTACTTCTATCGCAACGAATTTCTTCGATACATATGGAACATGGAAAGCTTATGATTCCTCTCTTCCAGATGAAGATATTGCAATTTATGTTTCCGCAGGTGGTTCCGGACAAGGAACAAAAGCTGTCATCGATGGTACATCTACTTTCGGTATGGTAGCAAGAAGTGTAAAAGATGAAGAGAAAAAGGCGATCAAAGACGAGAAAGAATATCAGGTTGGTATCGATGCTCTTACAATCGCTGTAAACCCTGAGAACCCTGTAACTAAAATTATTGATGACCTTTCTACAGAGCAGATTGTAAGCCTGTTCTCCGGTGAATATAAAACATGGAAAGATCTTGATGCTTCTCTTCCAGATGAGGAAGTCGTAGTTATCACTCGTGACATTAACGGTGGTGCCCACGAAGTATTCCAGAAGAACATCATGGGTGATACAGAAGTGAAATCTGATGCTATCCAGGCTTCTTCCATGGGTGAACTTGTTCAGGATATCATCGACAATCCATATGCAATCGGTTATGCATCATTCGGTGTTGCTAACCAGAATGCCGGAAAAGTTGTTACTATGAAAGTAAATGGTGTTGAGCCTACAAAAGAGAATATCATCAATGGTTCTTACATCATTCAGAGACCTCTGCTGTTAGTTGGTTCCGGTGAACCTACAGCTGTTCAGCAGGCATTCTTAGACGTAGTTCTTGGAGACGAAGGTCAGAAAACTGTAGAAGATATGGGATTCATTCCTATGAACTAAGACTTTTATTTCAATCCAAAGAGGGTGTGTCACATGCACACCCTCTTCTTTATATATGAATGTCTCTTGCATAACACGCATTGTAGCTTATAATGAAAATGTTACAGGTATCGGTCACAGGCGTTTTAATATGCCAAGGTCTATTCTCTATACAAATTAGAAAGGACATCTTATGTTAAGAAAACTACCAGATAAAATCAGCAGATTCCTTATTTACCTCACTGCGTTTGGAGTTAGCGCACTGATGGCTATTATGCTGATCCATATCATAAAAGAAAGCATTCCCGCTTTTTCAGAACTAGGGATAAAAATGTTTCTCCCTTCTACGGAATGGCGGCCTGTCAGTGCAAACCCACAATTTGGACTACTGCCTGCAATTACAGGAACTTTATACGTATCGTTCATTGCAGTAGTCCTGGCTCTGATTTTCGGCGTTGCCTGCGCATGCTTTCTGAATTTTTATCTTCCAGAAAAAATAGCCGCTGTCTTTCTGGCTTTTATCGACTTGGTTGCCGGAATTCCTTCCGTGATCTTTGGATTTATCGGACTTACTGTCCTGGTAAAAAGTTTTGCCACACAATTTCATATGGCAGCCGGACAATGTATTCTCGCTGCCGGGATTGTACTGGCAATCATGCTGCTGCCATTCGTTATCTCGACCTGTCACGAATCTATTCGCGTTGCACGTACACAATATGAACTGACAGCACTTGCACTCGGCTTTTCCCGGGAAATAACTCTGGTCAAAATCATTTTTCCGGCAATCCGCCCAGGCATCGTTGCCGGAGCTATGATGGCTTTCGGGCGTGCACTTGGCGAAACTATGGCAGTTATGATGGTCATTGGAAATTCTCCGATCTTCCCGAAACTTCTTGGTCGTGGTCAGACCTTGCCTTCCCTGACTGCACTGGAAATGGGAAGTATCGAGTACGGCAGTCTCCATCTGTCCGCACTTTATGTTGCAAATGTTGTGTTACTGGTCATTTTGCTGGTCGTACTGGGAATCGGCTATCTTTTGAAGAGGAGGTTAGCAAAACATGAATTCTAAGGTATCCAAATATTTGATCCGCATTGTTCTGATCTTGCTTGGACTAAGTGTCATTGGCGTTACACTGTTCCTCTTCCTGTACGTATTCTGGAAGGGAAAAACTGTCATGAGCCTTTCTTTCATTTTGGACAAGCCTGCCGGTGTACCAATCGGGACTGCCGGTGGAATTTTCCCGGCTCTTATGGGATCTCTTTATCTCGGTGCACTTGCCGCACTGATTGGAGGAATCCTTGGAATCGGTGCTTCCGCATACCTTGTTTTTTACCATAGAAACAAATATGTGTCCGGCATTGTAAATTTCGCAATCACAGGACTGTCCGGTATCCCGTCTATTTTATTTGGTCTGGTGGGTTACACACTCCTGATCTATGGTTTTGGCATCAGCCGGAGTCTTTTGTGTGCATCACTTTGCGTCTCTGCCATGATTGTGCCATTTGTTGCGATCCGCGCTCGCAAAGTCTTTGAAGAAAAGGGAATTTCCTATATGACTAATTCCATCGGTCTTGGACTTTCCAGAGAATATGCTCTTAGAAAAATGATTCTTCCGGTCTGCTTCCCTGAACTTCTCGGAACAGTTGCACTTGGAATGGCATACGGAATGGGCGCAGTTGCCCCGATTCTGTACACAGGTGCAGTGATGCAGGCTGGCGTTCCTTCGAAACTGACAGATCCGTTCATGTCCCTGCCATATCACTTATATACTTTGGTAAACAACGGATTCTCTCTGGACTATGCCTACGGCACAGCATTTGTACTGATGCTTTTACTATTGATCATTCAACTGATCTGCAAATTTGTTACTTACATGAGAAAGGGAAACTAATATGTTAACAATCGAACATTTAAATTGCGGATATGGAAAGCATGAAATTCTTCATGATATTTCTGTGACGATTCCAGATAAAAAGATTACTGCCATCGTCGGACAATCCGGCTGCGGAAAGACAACATTTTTAAAAACTTTAAATCGTATGGTGGAAGAGGAACAAGGATATACAACCGGAAAGATTTCTCTTGGTGATGCCGATATCAAATCTATTTCGAAAGAAACTTTAAGAAGCCGCATCGGCATGGTCTTCCAACAGCCGATTGCTTTTCCACACAGTATTGAGAAGAATCTGACTTATGTGTTAAAATATTATGGTATCAGGGATAAAAAAGTTCTGTCTGAAAAAGTAGAAGAAAGTCTGAAGAAAGCAAAATTATATGAGGAAGTAAAAGATCAGTTAAAAAAATCTGCCCTCAAGTTATCCGGTGGGCAGAAACAGCGCCTTGCAATTGCCAGAAGTCTCTGTGTAAATCCTGAAATCCTGCTTCTCGACGAGCCTTGCTCCGCACTGGATATGAAAAATACAATCGCAATTGAAGAAACCCTTATGGAACTCAAAGGTCAGTACACATTTGTCATTGTTACACATAATCTTGGACAGGCAAAGCGCATCGCTGACCAGATTATTTTCATGGATCAGGGAAAGATACTGGAAGTTACTGACAAAGAAACTTTCTTTGACTCACCGGCTACAGAACTTGCCCGCGAACAAATTCAATATATGTAAGGGGAAACTTATATGATCATCGAAATTCCAGGCTATAAAACACTGGACCTTGACTATCTGGTCCTTGACTACAACGGAACCATTGCCGTTGACGGGCTGATTCCACCTGCAATCAAAGAGCGGCTGCTCCTGCTCGGAGATTCATTTAAAATCTATGTACTGACCGCAGACACTCACGGCACTGCGGCTGCCATGTGCGACGGACTTCCTTTGGAAATTATGACATTTCCTTCCGGTTCCGCCATGGATGAGAAGCTTCGTATTCTAAGCTCACTGGGTGCCAAACACTGTATCGCCATCGGCAACGGACGGAATGACGTACCAATGTGTCAGGCCGCTGCCTTAAGTATCGCAGTGATGGGTACCGAAGGGGCCTACGGAAAGTTGCTTTCAGAATGCGATGTCTGCACAACTTCCATAGCCGATGCACTGGACCTTCTGATGCTGCCGAAGAGACTGGTCGCGACCTTGAGAGGATAAATACTACTTCATAGAATACTGCATCATCGCATAATGCAGTTCACAGCCTTCATATATATCAGCCGGCAGTAGTGCTCTCGCCACAAGCTTGAGTTCTGCCTCCGGCTGGTCTACTCTCTGCAAATGTGCATAATCTCCATCAATCTGTTTTACAATATAATCACATTCCAACATCTTCGTTCTCCTTTACAACTTCAAGTTTAAATACATAAATCATTCCTTGTCCCACTATCATTTTACCATGAAATTGACATCTGTTAATGAATAAAATAAAAGAATATCTATAAAATATCAATCTCCTCTTTTTATTGCTCCCATGTCTTTATTTTGTTACAATAGAAGATATAGCTGAACAGAATTAAGATGCTGAATCTTTTCAAGAATGCCTCGGCATTCTTGCTGCGAGGTGCGCGTCATGCAATTGCATGACATACTTCTACTGCGCACCTCTGCAATCCTGCCGGAGGCTATATCAGCTGTGGGATTGACTCCCACCACTGATATCAGCTTGTTTCTCACCACCTATAGGTGGGAGTCATCTCCCAGCTGATATAATAATTTTGCAAAACTGAAAGGAGACTATCATCATGGCATTTGACATCACACCTTATGTAGACAAAACACCAGCAGAGGTTCGGGCACTCTGCCGAGATGGAGTTATTGACTTCCCGACCGCAGGAATGTGCCGTGGTTACGCACAGGCAAACCTTGTAATCCTGCCTCCGGAATACGCAGCAGATTTCGAAGAATTTGCAAAAAAGAATCCATTTCCTTGTCCGATTCTTGAAATCATCAAAGGAACGCCCGACACACACGCCATGGGCGAAGGCGGTAATATCTGCACTGATATTCCAAGATACCGTATCTACGAAAACGGCGTATTTACAAAAGAACTGACTGACGTATCTTCTTATTGGAAAGAAGGCTATGTCGGCTTCCTGATTGGCTGCTCTTTCTCTTTTGAAGAGACATTGATCAAAGAAGGAATCGAAATCCGTCACATTTCCCAGGGACGTAACGTACCAATGTTTAAGACGAATATCCAAACCGTTCCTGTTGGACCATTTTCCGGTCCTATGGTATGCTCCATGCGCCCGATGACTCCGGAAAATGCACAGAAAGCTTATGATATTACAGTGAAGATGCCAAATGTACACGGTGCTCCGGTACAGATGGGCAATCCGGAAGAAGTCGGTGTTATGGATGTCATGAAACCGGATTACGGCGAAGCCGTTGATATCTACGAAGGTGAAATCCCTGTATTCTGGCCATGCGGAGTTACACCTCAGGCTGCCATCGAAAATGCAAAACTTCCAATCGTAATCACACATGCACCGGGACATATGTTTATTACAGATATCCTGAATTCTGAGTTGAATGATTATCTGGAAGCGCAGAAAAATAAATAGACTTTGAAATAAACTTTTATGCTGCTACAAGATGGTGGAAAATAACGTTGCAGAAGCATTCTTTATCAACCCACACCAGCTATGTGGCAGTTTTTACAAATATGGTAATTACATGCAGGAGGTACTATGACCGGACCGAAGGAACTTATTGACAAATTACATAAAAATCAGGAGCTTTCACTTGAAGAGTGGACCGAACTGATTAAGAATCGCACGCCGGAACTTTCCGAGTACCTTTTCGAACTTGCCAGAGAAGAACGCCACAAATACTATGGGCATAACGTTTATGTCCGTGGTCTGATCGAGTTTACAAACTATTGTCGAAACGATTGCCTCTATTGTGGTATCCGAAAAAGTAATGCAGCAGCACACCGGTATCGTCTGGACGAGGATACCATTCTTCGCTGCTGCCAGGAAGGCTATAATCTGGGATTTCGCACATTTGTCCTGCAAGGTGGAGAAGATGGATATTTTACAGAAGAGCGGATTATCCACATTGTCAGACGAATCCGAGAACATTTTCCACAATGTGCGATCACTCTTTCCATTGGAGAGTGGAAAAAAGACAGTTATCAGGCATTCTTTGATGCTGGCGCAGACCGTTATCTCTTGCGCCATGAGACTTACAATCCTGAACATTACGCTAAGCTCCACCCGCCAATCTTAAGTGCTGCTCACAGACAGCAGTGTCTCTGGGATTTGAAAGATATCGGATATCAGGTCGGAACCGGATTTATGGTTGGAGCACCTTATCAGACACCAGAATATCTGGCAGAAGATATGTTATTCTTAAAGGAACTTAATCCTCATATGGTAGGAATCGGACCTTTCATTCCGCATCATGATACGCCATTTGCAGACCAGCCTGCCGGTACACTAGAGCTTACGCTCTTTATGCTTGGCCTGATCCGGCTAATGCTGCCGAAGGTCCTGCTTCCGGCTACGACCGCGCTTGGAACCATTCACCCGAAAGGCCGTGAGCTTGGAATCCTTGCAGGTGCAAATGTTGTCATGCCGAACCTGTCACCGACAGAAGTGCGAAAAGATTATCTTCTCTACGATAATAAAATCTGTACCGGTGACGAATCGGCACAATGCCGGCACTGTCTGGAACGCCGCATGGCATCTGTCGGATACCAGGTGGTGACTTCCAGAGGAGACTCACTCAATATTTAAAGTTGAACACACGTACAAAATCATTTACAACGTCACTATTTTATATCTATTCAAGAATGTGCTTTGGCACATTCTTTGTTATAAGGAGTTCCATTATGAGCTTAAATAATACACCGTCCGCCGAGCGGCTTCATATCGGTATCTTTGGAAAACGAAATGCTGGAAAATCCAGCGTTATCAATGCATTGACCGGGCAGAATCTGGCAATTGTGTCTGATATCAAAGGCACAACGACAGATCCTGTCTTAAAATCTATGGAGCTTTTACCTTTGGGTCCAGTCGTCATCATCGATACTCCGGGACTTGATGATGATGCAGATATTTTGGGAAAACTGCGTATTCAGAAAGCCTATCAAATGTTGAATAAAACCGACATCGCAATTCTTGTTATAGACGGAACTGTCGGTATGACTGAAGAAGACAAAAAAATTCTTACCCGCATTCAGGATAAGAATATTCCTTATATTGTTGTATTGAATAAAGCAGATCTGGCTGTCTCCAAAGTCTGTCCGGACAATCAGTCTGATTCTGATGTCTGCAACACTCTGGACTCCATAAAAGCTGATATTGTCGAATCCTGTCAAATTCCTTCTGAACACATTTTGTGGGTCAGTGCACAGGATCACAGCAATATCCAGGAACTGAAGGAATTAATCGGAAAGCTCATTCCTTCTTCTGATAATGACCGATATATCGTACACGACCTAATCCGTCCAATGGACCTGATTGTTCTTGTTGTGCCAATCGATTCTGCTGCACCAAAAGGCAGACTGATTCTTCCACAGCAGCAAACCATCCGTGATATTCTGGAGTCCGGTGCCGTTTCCATTGTTGTAAGAGAAACAGAACTGGCTGATACATTAAAAAAACTCGGTCGCGATCCAGACCTGGTCATTACAGACAGTCAAGCCTTCAAACAAGTATCTGCCATTGTTCCTGAACATGTACCATTAACTTCATTTTCCATACTATTTGCAAGATATAAAGGAAACCTGAAAACAGTAGTGCATGGCGCATATACACTGGACAAATTAAAAAAAGGTGACAAAATTCTGATTAGCGAAGGATGCACACATCACCGCCAATGCGGTGATATCGGAACTGTTAAGCTTCCAAATCTGATTCGCCGATACACCGAAAAAGATTTTGAATTTGAATTTACAAGCGGAACTGAATTTCCACTGAATCTTTCCGAATATCAGCTCATTATCCACTGCGGAGGCTGTATGTTAAACGAACGAGAAATGAAATATCGTCTAAAATGTGCCGAAGATGCACACATTCCTATGACAAACTATGGAACTGCGATTGCTTATATGAACGGAATCTTAAACCGGAGCATCTCTATCTTTCGGGACACGTTGGACTTAAAGGAAATCTAAATCTTGTAACGGACTACATTGTATGTTCATCCTTCACCAGAAAAGCACCTTTGGGTGCTTTTCTGCAAGGAATAGTCACTGTAAATGCTATTTATATCAGCTGGGGGATATCTATGATTCAGGAAATTGAGAACAGAAGAAGTATAAGAAAATATAAAGCGGATAAAATTAACAAGGAATTAATTGAAGATATAATATATAGTGCGACTCTTGCTCCGTCTGCCAAAAACAGGCAGCCTTGGAAGTTTATTGTATATCAAGGCAAAGAAAAAGAGAAATTGGTTGATGTTATGCGCCAGGGCATAAATTCAGAAAAAATCACGCATGCACTTATGAAAGAATGGGCGTTTGCCATACCAGATGCTGAAAATACTGTCAGAATTATGGAAGAGGCGCCATGTCTTATAGCAGTGCTTAACACAAATCAGAAAACTCCATTTGAAGGTATTGAAAATGAAAAACGCATCGTGGAAATTTGCGATTCACTATCCATAGGCGCCGCTATTGAAAACATGATATTGACAGCAACAGAACATGGATTAGGTACATTATGGATTGCAAATACGTGTTTTGCGTATAATGAACTTGTAGATTTTATCAAAACAGACAACCAGTTAACCGGAATTGTTGCTGTTGGATTTGCAAATGAAGCTCCAGCTAAAAGACCACGGAAGCCATTCACAGATATTGTTGAATACCGATAAGTACATATGCACTTCCCCCTTCCTTTCTATGATTTAGATCGGAAGGGGCTTAAAGAATCCGTTGCTGTTGCTTTTATTTCTATCCCAACATTTGAATCTGGTTTCTGCTAATCCTCTTTCAAAGAGCATAAAATGTCTGTTATTTGCTCCAGGCTTTCTGCAAAATATATTCCTTTTTGTCTTTCCTCTGATGACAATCCCATGTCAATCATATGTTTAAGCATTGCTTTTAAGCCATCATAGTAACCATTAAGATTATATACAATACACGGTGCATTTAACTGCTTCAGTGATACTTTTGACATAATCTCAGTTATTTCTTCCAAAGTACCTGTTCCTCCAGGAAATGCAATAAATGCATTGCCAAGTTCAATCATTTTGTTTTTTCGTTCCGACATATCCTTAGTTACGATCAGTTTTGTAATTCCTTCGTGCTGAAATTCATTTTCAATAAAAAATTGTGGCTCAACACCCGTAACATTGCCGCCTGCATTCAATACACTATCGGCTAATGCTCCCATCAAACCACTTTTAGAACCTCCGTAAATAAGTGCGTTGCCACTTTTTCCAATCCAGGTTCCCAGTTCTTTGACTGCCCTTTTTAACGACGGATTGTTACCTTCATTTGCACCAAGATATACTGTAATATTCATTTAATTTTTCTCCTTTGTAAAAAAGTATTTTTCCAACCTCAACTCCGCACTTTTTCTTTATCTGTGAATTCAAAAATACCCTCTGCATTCATCCTGCTTTTATTTTAGTTGGGACGAATAACCGTCTCACAGAACATATTTTATCGCAAGGCTTTAAAAAATGGAATAGATTTTACCAAACGACAGTTTTCAAAAAACTTATCTGTCAAAAATTAATTTCTCCTCTTCGTTAAGACCTAGTTCATTACATATTACTTGCTATCCCTGATACCTTATTCTTTCTACCAGCGTTTCCTTTTTCAGATTACTGCTTAAAACGCAGGAAAGTACAATCTGCAACAGACCGACCAAAAGAATCATAATAAAAATTGGTACGATTGGAACATGGTAGATATTCATTCCAAATATTCCATTATGTTTTGCATAGGAAAAAAGTGTATAGCCGAGCGGCAGACCAATGATCAAAGCTACGCATATGGTACCAACCGTAAAAATCAGTCCCTGTAACTGCAGACATAAATTTAATTGTTTATTTGTCATACCCACAGCCTGTAATACACCATATTCCTGCTTTTTTGTCGTAATATTCATAATCATGGTATTCGCCATATTCATAAACCCGATGAGTCCTACAATGGCCATAAACAGATAACAGCCAAGCTTCATCATGCTGCTTGCAAATTCGGCAGATTGTAACTGCGCATGATAGGTATCCATTTTTATATGCGAAGTATTAGAAAGCAAAGTATTCAGACTTTGTTCCACAGATGCCACATCTTTTTTATCACAGTCCACCCACAGATAGCCATAGGCTGTTCCTCTCGGATTCATGGAACGGTATACACCTTCTGGAATGACAAGATAAGTGTCCGCACTTACAAAAGATCCTGCAATCTTTCCCTGATAGGTATAGGTTCCACTTCCATTCTCAAAGTCAAATGCAATGGATTCACCCGGAGCATATCCATCTTGTTCCATCCACGTTGACCAGCCAAAGAAAATATCACCATTCTTTACCGCCTGATCATAGTCCATAGAGCCAATATCCCCATCTTGGCGCATAAAATCAAAATCCTTTTTACTCACAACAGCAGCCGGAAATCTTGTTCCGTTCAGATTTACAGAGACAATCTCTCTCGTCATGACATCTGTCACTCCCGGAATGCTTTTGATTTCTTCAATCAGCGAATCATTCAATGGATTATCCGTCAGAATCGTATCCAGATTATTCTCGGGATATCTTTCATCATACTCAGAAGAATAGTCAAGCTGCAGTTCAAATTGTCCATGATTAACGGAAAGACGTGCTTCATGCTCCGTGTCAATATTTCCCACATAATTAGAGATAATCACAAACAATGCGCAGGAAAGCCCCAGTGTAAGGATGGTACCAATGGTTCTTTTTGGATTACCCGTTATATTTGCCATTGCCATAGAAAACACGGTGACATTTTTTCTGCCATTTCGTTTTCCTTTTTTTTGTGTTTCTGCATTTTCTAAATACCGTGTTGCTTCGATAGGTGAAATCCGTGAAACAATTTTCATTGGTTTACGCAGTGCCAAAGCAACGGTAAGAAATGATACGAAAATACATAGAAGCATAACAGGCAGGGAAAACAGTGACACCTGCTGATTTTGAACTCCCATAGAGCCAGTTCCGGTTGATACAAGGTTCCCCTGTTCTACCAGCCAGTTAAAACCGCATTTTGCAATCAGAAAACCAAGAAGCAATCCAACTGGTATTGAAGAAATTGTCAAAAACATACCCTCTCTGAAGATCAGTTGTTTCATCTGCTTTTTTGTTGCTCCCAGAGCCTTGATTTTTCCATACTCCTGTATCTTGTTAGCAATACCGACCTGAAAAATATTATAAATGACCACAACAGAGAAAAGTACAATTGCAAGAATCAAAACCCCGCATACCGCAATCGTTTCATAACTCGGCTGCAAGACCCATTGCAAATAGAGATCATTGACTATAACGTTTTTTTCTTCGATCCCACAAGCTGCTGCAATCTGCTTTATAACCGAATCAATATTATTCATAGATACATTTGCAGAATCATTTAAAGTAAAATAAATATTATACTGTCTGTCATTCTCTGCGACGTGCTCATCATAAAACTCCTGTGACCCGAAAGCAACATAAGATGCCTCGATGGTATACTCATCCCGATCATATAGGATTCCGCTGACAACAAATTCTTCCGGCTTATATTCTGACTGCATCCCTGCGCGGTAATCCAGTGTAACCGTATCTCCGATCTTTACATCACCATACCCCATTGCACGAAAAAATGCTCTTCCTGCGGCAATTTCCTGCATTTTTTCCGGATACTTTCCTTCCTTCAACTCATATTCTTTATTATAAGGAAGCATTTTTCTTGCAATCTCATCCATGCAGACAAACCCGCCTTTTTCATTACCTTTTATGATACCTTCAGTGCACATAGAGCCTGTAGCATCTATTTCCGCACGGCGGTTTACTTCTTTTAACTGCGATCCGTCTGCGGAAACAAACAGACCATAATTGCTTCCATATGATCCTGCCGCCTGACTTTTCTGTAAATGAATTACCCCATTTCCCACAGTACTGATGATAACAAGCAGCATCGTGGTCAGACAGATTGCCATCATAATCAGTATACTTCTTGTCCTGTTCCTTTTGTCATTGCTATATGCAATCCTGCTTATTGTCTTCATCTAAAATCCACCACCTGTCCGTCCTCAATCACCAGAATACGGTCAGCGACCTGTGCAATTTCGTCATCATGGGTAATCATTACAATTGTCTGTCCATATTTTTTTGCTGTCATCTTAAGCAGGGCGATTACCTCATCACTGGTCTTAGAATCAAGATTTCCTGTCGGCTCATCTGCAAATATAATTTCCGGACGATTCACCAGTGCTCTTGCAATTGCTACTCTCTGTTGCTGTCCTCCGGATAACTGATTTGGCAGATTATAAATCCGGTTTTCAATCCCCAGAGTTGCAATAATATCATTTACATACGCTTCATCCACTTTTCTTCCATCCAGCCCCAGTGGCAGTACAATATTTTCCCAGACATTAACAGATGAAACCAGATTAAATGCCTGAAAAACAAATCCGATTTTTCTTCTGCGGAAAACAGCAAGGGCATCTTCCTTCATCCTGTATAAATCTTTCCCTGCTAAAGTAACACTGCCTTTTGTCGGGGTGTCTAGCCCTCCAAGCATATGAAGTAATGTACTTTTACCGGAACCTGACTTTCCGACAATTGCGACAAATTCTCCCTGCTCAATCTGAATGTCCACCTGATTGACCGCTTTGATCTGATTCTCACCTGCGCCATAAAACTTACAAAGCTGCTTGGTTTCTAATATCACACTCATGTGTTGCCTCCTTTTTAATTCTGTAAAGTGTACCTTTTCAACCTACATCCAAATTGTATCAGGATAATCTTTCATTTCACTTTCAAAAAACGAGCAGAAGTCTTACAGAATTGTAAGATTTCTGCCCACTTAAAATTTAACCAACATATGGTAATTGAATCACAAACGTGCTTCCTTTTTTCTTTTTGCCGGAGGTTACCATGATTGTACCTCCGTGTTTTTCGATAATTTCTCTCGATAGAAAAAGTCCGATTCCTGTACCACTCTTTTCCATGACCTTCCTGGAACTTCCTCTGTAAAATCGTTGAAAAATTTTGTGATACTCATTCTGCGGAATACCAATTCCCTGATCCTCAATTTCCATTCTTACTAGATCGTTTCTTTTTTGTAACCGGATAAATATTTTTGAACCATCCGGGCTATACTTGATTGCATTATCCAGAACGTTGATCACAGCTTCACCAAGCCATCTTTTATCCTGCATAACCATGCATGTTTCCAGCTCTTTTGCATAGTCAAAAACGAATTCAATTTCTTTCTCATCCGCTTTTGGATAAGTACAGTTCACAGCAGATATGACAGTATCCATAAGCGGAAGTTTTTTCTTATTAATCTGAATCAGTCCAGTTTCCATCTTGGATATTTCAAGAAGCGACTGCAATAATGTCTCCAGTCCATCCAGAGCACTCCGACAACGGATACGAAACTCCTCCTGTTCTGTGGCACTTAAGTCATTCTGCATCAGCACACTAAAACATGTATCCAAAGCTGCAACCGGTGTCTTTAACTGGTGAGAGATATCAGAAACCATTTCTTTCGTGCTCTCTTTTTCTTCCCGTGCTTCTTCCTTTAGCAACTGAATATGATGTCCGATTGCTTCAAGCTGGTCATTCAATTTTTTCAGTTCTGCTGAATTTTCCGTTTTCAGTAAAGCATCAAATTTATTTTCACGGAATCTGATCAGAATTTCTTCCAACTGGTCTAAAATTTTCTGATGACACGCATCTTCTTTTTTCTTCCAATAAAGTAAAAAAGTCAAAAGAAGCACGCATGTCACAGTGCTTACAGCACCGGTCACCATAACCTGATGCCGGAATTGCGAATAAAATGCATTCCCTTTATTTCCCCAGTATCCATATTGCTCCAATAATTGCTTTCCCTGTTCGTTGGTTTCAATATCCTTATCCTTAAGCAATTCCGAAACAGCATCCAGCCCGGAAAATTCTTCCTTTGCAGCAATCTCTGTCATAAGATTCATTTTATATTTATAATCTTCATAAAACACATATGTGGTAAAGCAATTTAATATTGCAAACAATAATATGACAGGTAATACCAAGGAGAGTACTACTGTAATCTTCTTGCGATATCTCTTTGTCACTGCCTTACCTCCTGATTCCATATATACCCAAGACCTCTGATATTCTTTATATAGACCGGTGCAGCCGGATTGTCTTCGATTTTCTCACGGAGTCTTCTGATATTGACAGCGATTGTATTTTCATCCACAAAATCCCCTTCCAGATCAAACACATTTTCCAATATTTGTCTTTTTGAAAGAATCTGTTTCGGATTCTGAAGAAAAAAAGTCAGCATTTTCAACTCCGTTTTTGTCAGACTGATTTCACGACTCTTTATCAGGACTTTCATTTCTCCTGCGATAAATACGATATCTCCCGAAATCATCTTGCCGGCTTCTGTTTTCTCCTGTCTGCGGCGGAAATGTGCTTCTATTTTCAAAAGAAGTACCGAAAGACTAAACGGCTTTGTAATATAATCATCTGCCCCGGCTTCATATCCCATAACCTGATCCATCTCCTGATCTAGTGCTGTAAGACAAATAATGTATGTATTATAATTGCATCTCATCCACCTTACAAATTCCAGTCCATTCCCATCCGGAAGATTCACATCACAAATGGTAACATCCACATTATTATCACTTGCAATTCTTTTCGCTTTTTTCACTGATTCTGCTGAAAAAACCTCATATCCGGATTTTTTCAGTGAAAATGTAATTCCACGATTTAAATTTTCATCATCTTCAACCACGAGTATACCTGGCATAGCACATGCACCTCTCTTTGTTAACTATTTCTCCTCTTCGTCAAGACCTAGTTCATTACATAATTCCTAATTCTTCAAACATTTCATTACCTCTGTCAATCACGATTGAGATTTCACCTGTTTTAAGAAATTTAATAACTGTTATATTTTGTTATTAAATTCTCTGAAAACACTGGAAAACAGTATAACACAAAATAAAAGTGACATGGTGAACTGATTGAAATGCTTCTAATTTTTGTCGCAAATAATTGATTGAACAATAAGGAGATAGGATTGACTGCTGGGACGCTGAAAAGGATTTAAAAACCACACCCGGATCAGACTGTGCATTGACTGGCTGTGTCCGTTCCGTAAAGGACTGCTCTAAGTGTATCGGTTTCACCTTGTTCCTTTACCTCACTATTTACAAATCACTTTTGCTATTTTCGCAATAATATTGCAAATAAAACAATTAGAACTAATATAATTATCAAAAAAATAAACCTTATTTGACCATGAAATCCTAATCCAATCCACTGCAATACTATTATTAACACAAAAACTAATAACGCCCAATACTCTTTTTTCATGATTTTCCTCCTTTCTTGAAGAATTTAAGATTTATAGACGACTTTAAAAGAATGCGCATGTTTTTGTATACACTTAATATATATCACGCTTTTAAAAAATAAAAGACTTGGTTTGAATTATTTTTTATAGTATTCTATAAAACGGTCAATTTTAAAAATCACGAAATTGCAGGCTTTACAACACTTTGTAACACGATATAGGCCTGTCCGATAATCCCTCTCATATCTTTTATCCGAAGTTATGTATGAGGATTCTGAAACGGTATAGTATGGTGTTGTGAAGTTCAATCAACTTTCAGCATCCGATACCCCACGCCAATGTGTGTTTGGATATATTGTGGAGAGTTTGGTTCTTTCTCGATTTTTTTACGAAGTGTTGCCATAAACACACGAAGGGAAGCAATATCATTATCCCAACTACTTCCCCAAATGCTTTGCGTAAGGAAAGTATGGGTCAGAACTTTCCCTATATTTCTTGTCAACAGGCAAAGCAACTTATATTCAATAGGTGTTAAATGCAACTCTTCTTCATTCAAATAAGCACAACCTGCAGCATAATCTACACGAAGTTTTCCGTTTACAAAAACAACCGCTTCGGCAGGGGATACTTTTTGCATCATCGATAACCTTCTTTGCGTGACTCGTAGTCTGGCAAGCAGTTCCTCAACAGAAAATGGCTTTGTTAAATAATCATCTGCGCCAGCATCCAACGCATCAATTTTATCGGTATCTTCACTGCGAGCACTGATTACGATAATTGGCATATTTGACCAAGTACGGATTTTTTTAATAATCTCAACACCGTCTATATCAGGAAGTCCTAAATCAAGTAAAACAATGTCAGGATTGTGTGAAGATGTTTCTAAAATTGCCGATTGACCATCGGGTGCCGTCAGATATCGGTATTCGTGCGTTTTTAAGGTTGTTGTAATTAAATTTCTGACAGATGTGTCATCTTCTACAACTAATATTAGTGACTTATTCATATACTTTGACCTCCCCTGCCGGTAATGTAAATGTAAATACTGTTCCGTGCGGCAGATTATCTGAAACAGTAAGTTCTCCGCCGTGGGCGTTAATAATGGACTTGCACAAAGATAATCCGAGTCCTAAACTTCGGCGGCTGTCTGCAATTTGATTTGCACCGCTATAGAACATGTCGAATATCCGTGGCTTTATTTCGTCAGCAATTCCGTTTCCGTCATCCGATATAGATACGATTGCTTGTTTTCCCCGCTTTTCTGTCCGAATAACAATATGAGAGTTTTTAGGTGTATATTTGATAGCATTATCAACAATATTGATGATTACCTGAACAATAAGCTTTGCATCCATTTTTGCAAGAAGAAATTCTTCTTTGCTTTCAACGGAAATATGATGTTCTTCACTCTTTCGGTTAATATGATGTAACGCTTCTGTGATCACGTCATCCATCAAATCTTCCATTATACGGAGATTCAACCGTCCTTCTTCAATCCGGGTTACAGCCAGCAAGTTTTCTACAAGGTTAATCAGCCACATGGAATCATCATAAATATCCATGTACAGCTGCTTTTTTGTATCATTATCAAAAGAATCGCCGTTGGACAAAAGATTGCTGGCATTGCCGGAAATGGATGTCAGCGGTGTCCTCAAATCATGTGAAATAGCACGCAGCAGGTTCGCTCGCAACTGTTCATTTTTTGCAAGAATGGCCGCCTCCTGTTTCTCACGGGCATTTTTCTCATTTTCCAAAGCCAGGGCACATTCTCCGAGAATGGATAGTAGAATACTGTTTTCAAATGGATCAAGAGGTATTTCCCCCATCACGATTCCAATAACTCCATATACCATACTGCTGCTGCGAACAGCAAGGTACAGGCATTTTGCATTGGAAAGCGTTCCTGTTGTAGCTCCGGCACGTTTATTGTTTTTCAATACCCAGCCGGCAACGGCCTTTTCATTTTCGGAAATACACGATTCCAAATTTTCTTCAGTTACAGAAAAAATATGCGGCGTATCCAACACTTCTCCATCAGCTAAATAAAAAACGATATCTTTTCTCAAGAGTTTAATGAGCTGATTTGAAGTTGCAGATACAATTTCATTTTTATCTTTTGCCTGTTGCAATAGCTGGTTTGTATCAAATAACACTTTGGTACGGTAAGCAGATTGTGCCGCCTGTTTTGCTTGGTTTTTAATCCGTATAGCAAGAGAACCGGTTAAAAATGCCGCCAACAACATGATAATAAAGGTAACAGGATAACCATGATCATACGCCTGCAAGGTAAATTGAGGTTCCGTAAACAGGAAATTAAAGACCAAAACACTTACAATCGAGGAAATTAGGCTGTATATCTGATGTTTCGTGATGACAGCGGTGACAAGAACACCTAAAACAAAAACAGTAATGATATTTGCTTCGTCAAATCCAAATTTCTGGAAAATCATTCCGACTAAACTGGATAAAATCAGAATCGCAGTAGATTTTAATGTATCAGTGACAGAGAATACGATATGATTCTTTTTCCTGCCCCCTCTTAACTGATACACTGCCGCATTAGAAACCGTATCCGGAATAATATGCACATCCAGGTTAGGGGCATAATCAATCAATTTTTCTGTCAGGGTCGGTTTGCTGAGCAAATGCCGTTTTGTAGCCGAATTACGTCCGATCACAATCTTTGACACACCGGACAAACGAGTAAATTCCGCAATCTGAAACGGAACATCTTCTCCGTAAACTGTTTCTATTTTTGCCCCAAGCTGCTCAGCAAGACAAATATTTGAACGCAGGCGTTTTACATTTTCCTCGCTCATCAACGAAAAATCTGGGGTTTCTACAAATAGAGCCGTAAACTCCCCTTTAAAAGCAGAAGCCATTTTTGCGGCGGTACGGATAATTTTCGCATTGGATGGAGAAGAAGATAGACATACAAGAATATGTTCGCCTGTGTGATAATCTCCATGATTTTTTATGCGGGTATTTTCTGTGAGGATATTCACCCGGTCCGCACATCGCCGCAGTGAAATCTCCCGGAGAGCTGTCAAATTTTCTATTGTAAAAAAATTTTCTACTGCCTGTTTTTCCTGTGTCTGTCTGTATATATTTCCTGTATTCAAACGGTTGATTAAATCCTGTGGCTCAATATCTATTAATTCAACCTGATCTGCATGATCAAAAATAGAATCCGGGATGCGTTCCCGTACAACAATTTCCGTAATGGATGCAACTGTATCACAAAGGCTTTCAATATGCTGAACATTGACAGTCGTATAGACATCAATCCCTGCATTCAAAAGTTCCTTAATGTCCTGATACCGTTTTGCATGACGGCATCCTTCGGCATTCGTATGCGCAAGTTCATCTACAAGGATAAGCTGTGGTTTTCTTTTCAACGCCATGCCAATGTCGAATTCGTCCAGTATCATACCATTATAAAAAACTTCTCTTGTAGGAAGAACTTCTAAGCCATTCAAAAGAGCTGCTGTTTTGGGACGTGCGTGGGGTTCTACATAACCGGCTACCACGTCAATTCCCTTCTGTTTTTCCATATGAGCTGCTTCTAACATGGCGTAGGTTTTACCCACACCAGCTGCATATCCAAAAAAGATTTTCAAATGTCCTTTATTACGTTTTTCTTCATCAGCTTGGATTTTCTTTAATAACTGATCCGGATTGTGTCTGCTTTCACTCATACGGTCTTCTCCTTGTACAAAAACATTATATAGAATAATACGTAAATTTCAGAAAAGCATTTTAGCACTGACATTAAAATCGCATAAAGATTATACCACCTTTTCTTCTTTTTTTCTATTCGGGCGTGTAGCCGAAAGCAGAAAACGCTCCGAAAAATCACGCAATTTTTCGACAAATAGACCCTTCATACAATTAATGTCATTTTGCCATATCACTCTCGCTGGTTTCTCAATCGTGTTGATGGGATGTACCGCAATGTCTACAGAGCCTGGAGTAATGACACTTTGCTTTATTTGAAAGGATAAGGAACAATACTCATCTTTCAAAATATCGTTGGAATTTTCTATGATAAAGCCAAAATCAAGTTTATTATTTTCCAGCCCATTTATTATTTCACTTACAGAACCGTAGAACAGGTTCAGCTCATAGTTTGGGTATTCGCTTGAAAATTGTTCTAATAGATCTGCAATAGAATCTATGATTGCAGGTGTTTCAAATCCAATCCTGAGCTTAGAATCTGAAATAAGTTTTTGAGATTGATTTTCCTTGAGAAATTTATCCATCTTTTCCATAAGAAAATAACCATAAATAAATGCTACCAATACCACTATAAGTAAAACAAAATCTTTCATATCACCAACTTCTTTCAAAAATTAAATATGAAAACATTTTTGAATATGTTTCGTCTCCCCAAGAACAAGCATGGTACTGCCCTTTAACAACTGCGTATCGGAACTTATTTTCAAATTCATAATATCATTTGTTTTCAGCGCCATAATATTGATGTTATATTTTTTTCGTATATCCAACTGACCGATTGTTTTTCCTATCCATTCTCCCGGTATAGATATTTCAAAGATTGCATGTTCTTCATCTAGTTCTATGTAATCGAAAATATGATCAGCACTATAACGGATTGCAACCCAATCGGCAAGCTGCCTTTCGGGATAAACAATTTCATCTGCGCCGTTTCGTAAAAGAAATTTTGCATGAACATCACGAGCGGCACGAGACACCACCATTCTTGCACCGAGTTCCTTCAAAAGGCACGTTACTTCCAATGAACTCTGAAAGTTATCTCCGATAGCCACAATACAAACATCAAAATTTCCAACACCAAGCGAACTTAAAAAATCCTCATTCGTCGCATCCCCAATCTGAGCGTTAGTTACAAAGGGAAGTACAGCATCAACTCGAGTATCTTCTTTATCTACCGCCATCACATGATGATGCAATTCATCTAATTTTATAGCAATGTGCCGTCCGAATCTTCCCAGACCGATAAGTAATATTGATTTCATTTTTTTATTCTCCTTAACCTACTGTAATTTTTTCCTGAGGATATTTTGAACCGTTAGGCTTTTTTTCAGAAATGGTAGCAAAAATCAAGGTCAATCCTCCCACTCTGCCAAAAAACATCAGGCAAATCAAGATTATATGGGAAACAAGCCCCAGGTCAGGAGTTATTCCCAACGATAACCCTACCGTCCCGATTGCCGACGCCGTCTCAAACAAAGCGGTCATAAGTGGAATATCTTCTGTTCTGCAAATTACCATTCCTCCGACAAGGAATAAAACGATATACATCAAAAAAATCGTAGCTGCATTTCTGATAGTGCCATCCGGAATTTGTCTGCCGAAAAAATGGGTGTGTTCCTTTTTTCTAAATACAGATAATGCCGATGAAACGAGAACTGCAAGAGTTGTCGTTTTCATACCACCTGCAGTGGAACCAGGCGAGCCACCGATGAGCATCAGCATAATGATAAGCATTTGCCCAACTTCACTGAGTAAAGTCAAATCTGCCGTATTGAATCCTGCTGTTCTCGGCGTAACGGATTGAAACAAAGAAACCCATACTCTTTCTGTAAGAGGTACATTTGAAAACTCAAAATAAAAAAAGTAAAGAGCCGGTAAGAATATCAATATTCCTGTTACCATAAAAATCACCTTGCTTTGCATCCGGTATTTTTTTAAATGCCATTTATGATTCTTTATATCCTCCCAGGTAAGGAATCCAATACCTCCTGCAATAATCAGCATCATAATTACAAGATTTACAAGCGGCTGTACAGAATAAGAGGTCAACGAGGAAAAAGGGGTTCTTATACCGATTAGATCAAATCCTGCATTGCAAAAAGCAGAAATAGAATGGAACAGCGAATACCATATTCCTTTCCAAAACCCAAAGTCCCTGCAAAAAACAGGGGCTAAAAGAACCGCACCAATGATTTCGATAAGAATAGTAGTCCGAATAATAAATTGCGTTCTCCGCACAATACCACCCACCGTTGGGGCCGAAATTGCCTCTTGCATGGTACTTCGCTGCATCAACCCAATTTTGCGTCCGGAAACAACAGCAATCGCAATAGCAATCGTAATAATTCCCATACCTCCGATTTGAATCAGCAGTAAAATAACTCCTTGGCCAAATAAAGACCAGTAAGTTGCCGTATCATTAACAACCAGTCCCGTCACACAAACCGCAGAAGTTGCGGTAAACAAAGCATCCAAAAAGGAGGTACACTGACCGCTTTTTGTAGCAATCGGCAGCATCAAAAGCAGACTGCCTAAGAGAATCACGGATAAAAACCCTAAACTAATCACTTGAAATGATGTTATATGTCGATGTCTTGATCTGTTTGTCTGTTGCATAACTATATCCCCATAGTCTTAATTTCTTTTTATATTTTCTTTATTCTATCTTCATTTGTATTAAAGGGGCGTAAGTAAGTTTGTTTTGAAATTAAGATTGTGTAAAGATGAGCAGAAGTCTGAAATCTTTTCCTCATCTTTTGAGAGTGCTAGTTACAGGATACCGTCCAACATCAAATTGACTTTCAGAACATTTACTGTTTTCTCTCCAAAAACACCTAAAAATCTACTGTCGGTGCATTTTTCAATATTTGAATAAAAGAAAAGGACACTCATCTTCCAGAAGTTCTGAAAATAAGCGTCCTTTCGGTTTTTCTCTATGCTATTGAATAAAAAACGTTAATTCTATCCGAATGTGTTTCCTCATACCAGATGCAATACTACTGACACTTCGATGCCATTCCTAATCTGCTTTTTCTTGCCCTGTTTGCCTGTTGGTGTGAAACTCATATACCTCGCAAAGTGCCTGAAATTAAGGACTTCTACGAATTTACCCGATGTAGACAACACACGACTTCGACATGCACCGTGTTCGGGAATTGATCAACTGGCGTGATTTTTTTAAGTTCATATCCGCTTTCTCTTAGGAACTTAACATCTCTTGCCAGTGTTGCGCTGTCGCAGCTAACATACACAACTTTTTCTGGCTGCATGTCTACAATGGTCTGTAGCAATGATTCCTCGCAGCCTTTGCGTGGCGGATCCACAACGATCACATCTGCGTGAGCCGTTTCGCCACCGTGGCTCTCCTGATATTCACGGTAATATCCCGGCAGAACTTCCTCTGCCTTTCCTACATAGAATTCCGCATTCGTAATATCATTGATCTTCGCATTATTCCTTGCATCGTCAATGGCCTGCGGTACGATTTCCACTCCATATACCTGCTTTGCATTCTGAGCAAGGAACAGGGAAATGGTTCCGATTCCACAGTAGAGATCCCACACCGTCTCATTTCCATTTAAATCTGCATAATCAAGCGCCAGTCCATACAATTTCTCAGTTTGTACCGGATTGACCTGGTAAAATGAAAGCGGGGAAATCTGATATTTTACATTTCCAATATAATCCGTGATGTACGTCTGCCCCCAGAGCAGTTTTATTTCCTTTCCCATGATGACATTGGTTTTTGCCTTGTTCACACTGATTGTGATACTTGTCATTCCTGAGATTTCACATAATTTATCCACAAGTTTTTCTGCATGCGGCAGTTTTTCCCCATTAATCACAAGGCAGACCATAATTTCATCAGTTTTGAATCCATAACGGATCAACACATGACGCACCAGTCCTTTATGCTTTTCCTCGTCATAAGCAGAAATGTGATTATTCTCCATAAAATGCAGAATAATCTCGAGAATTTTCTGATTGACCGCTACGCCCAGTGCACAGTCTGTATTCGGAATGATGCTGTGGGTTCTTCCTGCGTAAAATCCAGTGATGATGTGTCCTTCTTTGTCTGTTCCAATTGGGAACTGCGCTTTATTTCGATAATGAAATGGCTCTTCCATGCCAACAATAGGCTGCATAACTTTGTCAAGAAGTTCTGTCGGAACTTCTCCGATCCGTTCCAGATTACCACGGACTTTTCCTTCTTTAAATGCAAGCTGGGCTCCATACTTCATCTCCTGAATCTGGCAGCCACCACATCTTCTTGCCATCGGACACGCTGGCTTTTCTACACGATTTTCAGATGGCGTAACAATATTCATAAGTCTTGCATAACCGTAGTTCTTCTTTGCCTTCACAATCTTGGCTTCAACCACATCACCGATAATCGCATCTTTTATAAATAAAGTATACCCATCTACTTTACCAATGCCTTCTCCCCCGACACCAATATCTTCAATTGCCACTGTAACCAAATCATTTTTCTGCATATTCATACCTCATAATAAGAATTGGGGCACCCCTTTTTACAAAAAGGGACACCCTTAATCACTGGTGGGGACGTAGTATTTTTACGTTTTGCTACGTCCCCATTACATTACTATATTGTTGTTTTTCTTAAGTTTGACTCGAACAATCTGTTATATCCAAGCCACTCTCCGGCTTTTTTGTCTTTGAATATTTCTTTTAATGTCTGCATCTTGGCGTCTGCGTTGTCGGCAAGATTTAGTGCCATGGCTTCTGCCAGTGCCGGTTTTTTCGGGGAACCGTATTCTAACTCTCCATGATGTGCCACGATGCAGTGTTTCAGCTCACTTGCAAGCTGTTTTGGGAATTCTGGAATCTCGCGGATTGCATCATCGATCATCTCGATTCCGATAATGATATGACCAAGAAGCTGTCCATCGTCTGTGTAATCATTTTCCGGGAATGGTGACAACTCAATTGTCTTTCCGATATCGTGGCACATAGCTGCTGTGTAAAGCAGGTCTTTGTTGAGAATATCATACTGTCCAACCATATACTCGCAGAATTTCACAACACTCAATGTGTGCTCCAAGAGTCCTCCGGCAAATCCGTGGTGTACACTCTTTGCTGCGGAATGTCCTTTGAATGTGCGAATGAATTTCTCGTCTTTTTCAAAATAATACTCAATCACTCTACGCAGATACGGATTGCTGATCTGTCTTCCGTAGGAAAGCAGTTCTTCGTACATCCCATCTACGCTTTTTTCTGTCGAAGGCATATAATCTGCAGGTATGTATTCGCCTTCCTGTGCTTTTCTGATCTGGCGGATGTTCAATTGAAGATTGTTATTATAACTGATGACATCTCCGAATACTTCAATGAAATCTTTCTCATCATAATCAGCAATTCCATTGGAATTCGGATCCCAGACTTTTCCGTCCAGAGTTCCTGTCTTATCCTGAAGTATCAGATTGTCATACGGCTTTCCATTCCGCGTCTCTGCGGATCTCTTTCCTTTACATAAATATATATTTCGAATTGTTTCTCCTTCTACAAGAGTATCAATATATCTCATAATTCGTGCCTTTCTTTTCTTAATTTTATATCAGTCAGCTTCCACTGACATTTGTTCACTATTTTCTGTTATTGTTGCAACACACCATCATGGTTTCGCATAGTATTCCTTACTGTTTATACCCAACTGTGACTCCAAAGTCAATATCCACATATTCTCCTCCGGTTCCCTGACGTTTTCCACGAACAAGAATTTTATCTCCCACATTTTGCTTCATAAGCGTATTATGATAACCAAGAAGATTGATGATATCTGTATCTGCAATATTGGTAATGATATCACCACTCTGAATTCCTGCTGCCATAGCCGGAGATCCTGCATCGACTTCTTTCACATAAACACCTTGTGGAATTCCCTGTCCCTGCATCTCGCTGCTTACCTCTACACCGGACACTCCAAGATATGGTACATTTTTCCCATTAGAAAGTAATTCTATCACATCTTTGATATCAGAAATTCCATATCCGGAAATCTTATTTGTCTGATCATCTGTTCTGACAGAAGTGTTGATAATTCCAATCACCTCTCCACGGATATTCACAAGAACTCCGCTTCCGGAAATATCTCCTGCCACATCCGTATAAATGGTCTGATACTGTCCATCTGCCTTATCCAGATAATTTTCGCCAGACTCGATCACACCATATCCGGCAATCGTATCACAGCCATACAATTTCCCGACAGCAATAACTGTATCGCCTTCGGACACAACTTTTGAGCCGCCAAGTGTCGCTGTCTCAATCTGTGCCCATACATCATCCGCAATATTCTTTCTCTGAACTGCATAAACACACAGTCCCATCCCTGCATCCCGGCTCTTCAAGATGGCATCGCACTGACTGTCTCCAGAAAATGTAACACGGATGATCTTCGCGTCTTTTACCGGAAGCTCTCCTGCGAGAATCAGAAGTTCCTGACCATTATCTGCCACGATCATTCCGGAAATACTCTTTTCCTTATCTTCCTGATCTTTCGAAAATTCCTCTTCTGTAACAGCGCCCTGAATCTCTACAACACTTTTTCTCACTTCTCCTGACACCTGCTTCAGATTATTCAGCATTTCCTGATAGGTTTCTGTTGTCAGAACGGTTTTTTGTTCCTGGACTTGTTCCTCTTCCTGCTGTGTCTGATTTTCTTCCTGCTGTTCGTCCTGTGGAATTGTTACTTCCGTCGGATTTTCTTCAAATCTCTTCTCCACCCACGGTTTGCACGCAAAAAAAGTAAAGCAGGCCACCAGTCCGAATATTAATCCTAACTGAATCCTTCTAAGGACGTCGTGTTTCCACTTCGCCTGATCTCCTGCCTCATCTTTAATGATTTCCTGTAAAAAAGAATACTCCTCTTCTTCCGAGTTCTGCTTTTGCTCTAATGGTTCTTTCTCATCTTTCATGCGTACACGCAGGCTCCTTTACAAACCTTATATTCAACAAAGAAGATATTTACAGTATACCTTATCCCTCTGCCTTCGGCAACGAGAAAATGAACTCGGTACCGACACCTTCTGTACTGACTACATTAATATTTTCACCGTGAGCCTGTATCGCCTCTTTGACAATTGCAAGCCCAAGGCCAGTTCCTTTTTTATCTTTTCCACGGGACAGATCGGATTTATAAAATCTCTCCCAGATCTTATTCAGTGCATTCCTCGGAATTCCAATTCCATAATCTTTGACCGACGTGTAGATCTTATCCCCACGTTCGGTCGTTTCAATCGTAATGATTGAATCCTGGTCACTGAATTTGATCGCATTATCAAGCAAATTGTAGAGCACTTGCTGAATCTTTCGCTTATCTGCTACTACTTTCAAATGCTTTCTGGCAAAGACCAGCTCAATAGAAATCTTTTTCTGCGTGCAACGTCCCTCAAAGGAGGCTGCCACATTTTTAATCATTTCATGAAGGTCAAATGGAACTTTATCCAGTAATAAATTCTTCGTATCGAATTCATTCAACGTAAGGAGATCCTTGGTCAGATCGGTCAGTCTCTCTGTCTCAAATAAAATGATATTCAGATATTTCCCCTGCATTTCCGGCGGGATTGTCCCATCTGCAATTGCCTCTACATACCCTTTGATCGATGTTAAAGGAGAGCGGAAATCATGTGACACATTTGCCACAAATTTCTTCTGATAATCCTCCATATCCCGAAGCTGGGAAGACATGAAGTTCAGCGATGCTGACAGATAACCAATCTCATCTTCTGTGTTCACAGGAATCTCATAGTCCAGATTACCGGACGCATATTGTTTCGCTGCCTCGGTTATCTTGCAGAGCGGTCTGTACACGATAAACTGAATTCCAAGCAAAATGGAAAATGACAACAGATAGATGACTGCAAGTGTGATATACGCTGCATTCATTAATGTAATCTGTAATTGTCCAATCTGAGTCATGCTTTTGTGTATCAGCAGATACCCTTGTGTGGAATATCCATGTACAACCGGTGCAATGACTGTGATCATATCTTCTTTAAAATAATCGTGATATGTTCCGACTTCATACTTTGCGCTGCCAATTTCTGCCGGGTTAAAATCTTCAATCGCAGTCGGTGCTGTCGGATATCCGTCGGAATGTGCGGAAGTGATCATATTACCTTCCCGGTCTACGAACCAGACTGCCCCGTCCAGATGCGCTTCCATTCCAACAAGTTGTGTATGGACAGCACTTTCATCCATCTGTCCAAGGAAATAATGTGGCAGATACTCATTTGCCACCAGGTTCGCTTCCTGATAAACATCCGCAGCCAGATCCCGTTCAAGAGGTTCTTCTGTCAATGTTCTTGTAAGCGTTGCTACTGTGAACAAACTCATGAACCCGAAAATCATATATATGATGATAAATTTTAAATACAATGTACTTTTCATACAATGCCTCTTCTATGTGGTTTCCTGATCTGTTACTTTACTTCAAACTTGTATCCAATGCCCCATACGGTGGCAAGTTTCCAGCCATTATGATCTTTGATCTTCTCGCGCAAACGCTTAATATGCACATCAACAGTACGGGTATCTCCAATATACTCATATCCCCAGATTTGATCCAAAAGCTGCTCTCTTGTAAACACCTGATTTGGCGAAGATGCCAGGAAGTAAAGAAGCTCCAGCTCTTTCGGCGGCATCTCCACATTCTGCCCATCGACCAGAACAGAATAATTCGTCAGATTGATCTCGATTCCCGGGTATTCCACACATTTTCCCTTATCTACTGCAGGAACCTCTGGTTTCGGCACTGCTTGATAACGGCGGAGCACTGCTTTTACGCGCGCCACAAGCTCTTTTGAATCAAATGGCTTCATAATATAGTCATCGGCTCCAAGCTCCAGACCAAGCACTTTATCAAAAACCTCCCCTTTTGCGGAAAGCATGATAATCGGTGTATTTGCCCGCGCACGGATCTCGCGGCAGACCTGATACCCGTCAATACCCGGAAGCATCAAATCTAAAAGTACCAGATTTGGGTGATAGGTGTCGAATGCTACAAGCGCCTTCTCCCCGTCATGAACCATCATCGTGTCAAAACATTCTTTTGCAAGATACAAAGATACAAGCTCTGCAATTGCCTCATCGTCATCCACGATCAAAATTTTCTGTTTATTAACCATTATTTATTCTCCCTGATTTTTGCATTATTTCAGTTCTACAATCGTCACTCCGGCATCTCCTTCGCCAAATGCTCCTAATCTGTAAGATTTCACATGTTTCTGACGTTTCAGATATTGGTGGATGCCCGCTCTTAAAGCTCCGGTTCCTTTTCCGTGTACCACGCGCACACTTGTCAAATGTGCCAAAGACGCATCGTCCAAATATTTATCCAGCTCTGCGACCGCCTCGTCAACGGTCTTTCCAAGCAGATTAATTTCCGGGCTTACGGACAAAGATTTGCCCATCTTCACCTTACCCTTGCTTGTTCTTGCAGCAGTCTTTTTCAGATATGCCGGCTTCTCATCAACAATCTCCAGATCAGAAATGTGTACTTTTGAGCTAAGAATTCCCATCTGAACCATAAGGTTGCCTTTTGTATCTGGCAGTGAATGCACGGTTCCGGTCAGATTCATGCTCAGAACTTTAACCGTCTCGCCTAATTTAAAATCAGATGGCTTATACTGCTTCTTCGGCTTCTTCACTTCCTCTGTCATGCCCTCGCGTGTCTTCTCCATCTTCTTTCTCAGGCGCTCACGCTCTTTTTCCATCTCCGTTGCCGAAACATTGGCCTTTCCAAACTTATGAAAGTTACGCATTGTCTCATCTGCTGTCTCTTTGGCATCTGCCAGAATCGCATGTGCTTTTTCATTCGCTTCTCGTAAAATGCGGTCACGCTGTTCTTCCAGCTTTTCTTTCTTCTGCGCCGTCTCCTGCTTCAGAGCTTCCAGCTCACGTCGGTAAGCCGCAATCTCTTCCTGTTCTTTCGCGATGGTTCGTCTGCTGCTCTCCAGATCTGTCAGCAAGTCCTCAAAAGATTCGTCCTGCTCTGTCAAATGTGTCTTTGCTTCCTCGATAATATAGTCCGGAAGTCCCAGTTTTCCTGCAATTGCAAATGCATTACTCTTTCCTGGGATTCCAAGAAGCAGTCGATACGTCGGGCGAAGTGTCTCCACGTCGAACTCACAGCTCGCATTTTCTACCCCTGGTGTGGACAAGGCATAAACCTTTAATTCACTGTAATGCGTAGTCGCCATAGTACGGATTCCCTGACAATGCAAATGATTCAATATTGCTGTTGCCAGTGCCGCACCCTCAGTCGGGTCAGTTCCAGCTCCAAGCTCGTCAAAAAGTACAAGTGAATCTTCATCCACCTGCTTGATAAATGACACTACATTTGTCATATGTGATGAGAATGTACTTAAGTTCTGTTCAATACTCTGCTCATCACCGATATCTGCATAAACTTCACGGAATACACCCAGTTCAGAACGGTCCAGTGCCGGAATGTGAAGACCTGCCTGCCCCATGAGTTGGAATAATCCAACTGTCTTAAGTGACACAGTCTTACCACCGGTGTTCGGTCCTGTCACAATCAGAAGATCAAAGTCCTCGCCCAGTGTCAGACTGATCGGAACGACTTTCTTCTTATCTAATAACGGATGTCTTCCCTCGCGGATACGGATCCTTCTCTCCTGGTTGAACATCGGTTTGCTGGCATTCATATCCAATGCAAGAGCTCCTCTTGCAAATATAAAATCAAGCTCTGTCAATGTTGCATAGTCCGTACGGATTTCAGAAACATATTCTGCTGCATCTGCACTCAACCTGGCAAGAATGACCTGGATTTCTTCCTGTTCCTTTCCATATAATTCTTTCAGGTCATTATTCAGTTTTACAACTGCCATCGGCTCGATAAATAAAGTAGAACCTGTTGATGACTGGTCATGGATCATTCCCGGGACCTGACCACGGTATTCGGCCTTGACCGGGATACAGTAACGATCCCCACGCATCGTAATAATCGGATCCTGCAAATATGTGCGAAGTGAACCATTTACCATGGAAGACAATGTTGCATGAACCTTGTCATTAATCTGCCCCATAGCGCGACGGATTCTCTTAAGCTCCGGACTTGCATCATCACTAATCTCATCTTCTGCCGGAATACATCTGCGGATTTCCGTGGACAAAATAGATACAGGAACAAGCTGTTCAAAGTATCCGTCCAATATATCCTGCATATCATCTGCATTGTCATGGCGCCCGTAATTCTTCACATGTCCTGCAGTCTCCAGAACCTTACATATGCGAAGTAACTCCCCACTTCCAAGTGTTCCTCCGATTTCCAGACGCATCATAGATTCACTTACCGGACTACAGCCTCCAAAAGATGGACGTCCTTTCTTTATGATCCGTGTAAATGCTGCGGCCGTTTCTTCCTGCATTCTCTCAATTTCAGAGATTTCCGTCTTTGGTTTTAATTTTCTGCAACGCTCCTGGCCTCCAAAAGAACCTGCGTGCTCTGTCAGTTTTTCAATTATTTTATTGTATTCTAATTTGTATAAAGATTTCTTATTCATCATATTCACCTAGCATTTATTTTACCCTATTTGCGTCCCATTGAAAAGAGCAAAGCGCAAAAGAAAATCCCTGCAAATGAAACTCATCTGCAAGGATTTCCCTGTCTATTCACACATTTATTCACACATAAGATTATTTTACATCATATGACTTAAATCTAAGTCATACATTTTCCAGACTAGCACCCGCCACAGCCGCCGCAGCCACTCTGACTATTACTATTCTTTGGATTATGACAGGAGTGTGGACAATTGGTACACCCACAATCACATCCGATAAATGTACCACTTCTCTTCTTCTTTTGTATCATGCCTCTTATGATCCATGCTACAATCGCGATTATTACAAGTGCTACAATCACTGTAGACAATATACTTGTCTGTGCTGCCAATGCCATCATAAAATCTCCTTCTTTCTGCTTATTTAGAAGCTGCTTTTACACTTGAAACTGTATTAGCCTTAAGTGATGTACTCTCTTTGTAAGGACGGAACAGCATGTAAAGGAAACCGATCAGAATTACAATTGCAGCTACTGTTCCGATACCGAATCCGCCACCTGTGAAGAGTGTACCAAACTGGAAGATGCAAAGAGCTACGAGGTAAGCAAGTAAGCACTGATATCCGATTGCGAACCAGAACCATTTTGCGTTGTTCATCTCTCTCTTAATAGCTCCCATTGCTGCGAAGCAAGGTGCACACAGAAGATTGAATACGAGGAATGAGTAAGCTGCGATCTGTGACATGCTGTTTGCAAGTGTTCCCCAGATTTCCTGTCCGTCTTCTGCAACTTCTGCAAATCCAAAGAGCTGTCCGAATGTACCTACAACGTTTTCTTTCGCTACAAGTCCTGTAATAGCAGCTACAGTCATCTTCCAATCTCCCCATCCGAGCGGTGTGAAGATCCAAGAAATCAAGTTACCGATCTTAGCAAGAACACACTCTGCCTGTGCTGCCTCCATAGCTGCTCCCTCAAGTCCATCGAAGTTCAGCATTCCGAATCCAGCATCTGTCCAACCGAAGTTCAATAAGAACCAAATAACGATTGTTGATAATGTAATAATTGTACCAGCTTTTTTGATAAATGACCAGCCACGTTCCCACATACTTCTAAGAACGTTACCAACTGTCGGCATATGATATGCAGGAAGCTCCATAACAAATGGTGCCGGATCTCCTGCGAACATCTTTGTCTTTTTCAAGATGATACCAGAGCAGATAATTGCTGCGATACCAACAAAGTAAGTACTTGGTGCTACCCATGAAGCGCCATCGAAAAGTGCTCCGGCGATCAGGGCGATAATTGGAAGTTTCGCTCCACAAGGGATAAATGTTGTTGTCATAACAGTCATCTTACGGTCACGGTCATTCTCGATCGTACGGGAAGCCATAACTCCAGGAACTCCACAACCTGTTCCGATCAGTATCGGGATAAATGATTTTCCGGAAAGTCCGAACTTACGGAAAATACGGTCCATGATGAATGCGATACGTGCCATGTATCCGCAAGACTCAAGGAATGCAAGGAAAATAAATAATACAAGCATCTGAGGTACGAATCCAAGTACAGCACCAACTCCGGAGATAACTCCGTCTACGATCAGACCTGTTAACCAATCCGCACATCCGATTCCTTCAAAGAAGCTCTGAGCTGCCGGAATGATCCACTCACCAAACAATGTATCATTTGTCCAGTCTGTCAATATAGAACCTACTGTTGTTACAGACACATAATATACAAGCCACATAACTGCTGCAAAGATTGGAAGTGCAAGCCATCTATTTGTTACGATACGGTCAATCTTATCAGATGTTGTCAGTTCCTGTGTTTTATTCTTCTTTAAGCAGTCTCCGATAATAGAACCAATGAAACTGTATCTCTCATTTGTGATGATACTCTCTGCATCGTCATCCATCTCTTTCTCTGCACGAGCAATGATATCTTCAACGTCCGGTGCATTTTTCATAGCATCTTTAATCTTATCGTCACGCTCAAATAATTTGATCGCGTAAAATCTTTTCTGCTCTTCCGGAATTTCATATCCAAGTCTGCCTTCAATCTCATTCAGGTAGTTCTCAACTTCCGGTGCGAACTCATGCACAGATTCCTGTCCGGCTTTCTGTCCGGCGTGCTTTACTGCTCTTGAAGCTGCATCTTTGATTCCATCACCTTTCAGAGCAGAAATTGTTACAACTTCACAGCCAAGCTTCTCAGCAAGTTTCTTTGTGTTGATCTCATCACCATTCTTGCGTACAATATCCATCATGTTAATTGCCATAACAACCGGGATACCAAGCTCAAGTAACTGAGTTGTAAGGTATAAGTTACGCTCCAGGTTTGTTCCGTCTACGATATTCAGGATTGCATCCGGACGCTCTGTGATCAGATAATTTCTGGCTACAACTTCCTCCAATGTATATGGTGATAAAGAATAGATACCTGGAAGGTCCATAATTACAACTTCTTTGTCTTCCTTCCATTTTCCTTCTTTTTTCTCAACAGTAACTCCAGGCCAGTTACCAACGAACTGATTGGAACCTGTCAAAGCATTGAAAAGTGTTGTCTTACCACTATTCGGGTTTCCGGCAAGTGCTATCTTCACTCCCATTTTTTACATCCTCCTGTTTTACTCTCTAATTAGTTATTTAACTTCGATTATCTCTGCGTCTGCTTTTCTCAGAGACAATTCATATCCACGTACAGTAACTTCCACCGGATCACCAAGTGGTGCTACTTTACGGACATAAATGCTGGTTCCTTTTGTGATTCCCATATCCATAATTCTTCTTTTTGTAGCTCCCTCTCCATGAAGCTTTACTACGGATACTGTCTGATCAACTTTCACATCTCTTAAAGTCATTCTCCCGTTCCTCCTAGACCATTATTTTATTAGCAATTCCTTTGCTGACTGCAACTCGTGATTCTTTAATCTGGGCAATTATGTTACCCTCGTTACTGGAAATAACTTTCACCTCACTTCCAGCTACGAATCCGAGATTCTCCAGGAATCTTTTTGTTTCTTCATTTCCACCTACCCGGACGATAGATGCACTCTCGCCTGGATTTAACATCGTTAATGGCATCATAATCCACTCCTTCTCCTCGCTAAATTCTCACAACCATCTCTTTATGGATCAGTTCCATATCTTCCAACAGTTGCACAGTACGATACACAGTTGCAATTCCGACTTTGTCGTCCTGCTTCTTTGCTGCATAATAAATCTCCTTACAAGAGGAGTATTCATTATTCAATATAATGTGTAAAAGAAGCTTTCTCTGTTCGGTAATCCGATAGCCAGCTTTCTTTAATTGATTTAATACTTCTTGAAATCTCTCTTCTTGGCACATATATATTACCTCGCACGATTTGAAACTGATTATCATTTCCATCACTTATTATATTGTTAATGATAATCATTGTCAATAATGTTTTATCAAAAAAGTTTGTCTTGACTATTTTTTTATGTTTTTATTAATTGTTCATAAATCATTTCTATTTTTTTGTGCATAATGCACTTCAGGCTGCTCCAGCACGGGCAGCCTAAAGTTATTATACAAAAAAGTACCACCGCACGAATTCGTGCGGCGGTACTTTCATTCAAAACTCTTACGCAAGTCTTATTCTTCTGTTGTAAGTTCATTTTCTTCTAACAGATCATCATCTGAAAAATCTGTATTCAGAATATCTAAATCGTCATCATCATCTAATCCTTCTTCAAAGAACAGATCGTCATCCATAGATAACTCACTATTCAGTCTGATATCACGATACTTTCTCATACCTGTACCAGCCGGGATATGTTTTCCGATGATTACGTTCTCTTTCAGACCTACCAGCGGATCGATCTTTCCTTTGATTGCTGCCTCTGTCAGAACCTTTGTTGTCTCCTGGAAAGAAGCGGCTGACAGGAAGGAATTGGTTGCAAGAGAAGCCTTCGTAATACCCATGATGATCGGCTCTCCGATTGCAGGCTCTTTTCCTTCTGCCTCCAGTACCTCATTCACATCCTCGAACTCAAGTCTGTCTACATTTGTTCCCGGAAGGAACTCTGTATCTCCAGACTCCTCGATACGAATCTTCTTAAGCATCTGGCGAACGATAACCTCGATATGCTTATCGTTGATCTCAACACCCTGCAGACGGTAAACTCTCTGTACCTCCTGGATCATGTAATCCTGAACTGCACGGATACCTTTAATTCTTAAGATATCATGCGGATTGATACTACCTTCAGTCAGCTCATCACCGGCCTCAAGTTCTGCTCCGTCTGCTACCTTAATACGTGATCCATAAGGAATCAGATATGCTTTTGATTCACCTGTCTCATGATTTGTTACGATAATCTCACGTTTCTTCTTCGTGTCGTTCAAATTCGCAGTTCCTGCAATCTCTGTGATGATTGCAAGTCCCTTAGGCTTTCTTGCCTCAAAAAGCTCCTCGACACGAGGAAGTCCCTGTGTGATATCTCCACCGGCAACTCCACCATTATGGAATGTTCTCATTGTAAGCTGTGTACCAGGCTCTCCGATTGACTGAGCAGCAATAATTCCGACAGCCTCTCCAACCTGTACCGGCTCACCTGTTGCCATGTTGGCTCCATAACATTTTGCACATACGCCACTGTGTGAGCGACATGTAAGGATTGTACGGATCTTAATCTGTGTTAATGGTTCTCCGTTCTCATTTACACCCTTCTTGCAGATCAGTTCTGCACGTTTTGGTGTTACCATATGGTTCTTCTTAACAAGAACATTGCCATCTTTATCTACAATGTCATAGCACAGGTAACGTCCTGTAATACGCTCCTGAAGACTTTCGATTTCTTCTTTTCCATCCATGAATGCTTTTACAAAAATTCCAGGAATCGGTGCATCTTTCTTTGCACAGTCTACTTCATGAATGATCAGCTCCTGAGATACGTCAACAAGACGTCTTGTCAGATATCCTGAATCGGCTGTACGAAGAGCTGTATCAGACATACCTTTACGTGCTCCATGGGCAGACATGAAATACTCCAGTACGTCAAGTCCTTCACGGAAGTTTGAAGTGATAGGCAACTCGATTGTATGACCAGTTGTATCAGCCATCAATCCACGCATACCTGCAAGCTGTTTGATCTGTTTGTCAGATCCACGGGCTCCGGAATCAGCCATCATGAAGATGTTATTGTATTTATCAAGACCAGAAAGCAGTGCCTCTGTCAGTTTATCGTCAGTTGCCTTCCATGTCTCTACAACTTCTTTGTAACGCTCCTCCTCTGTGATGAGACCACGTTTGAAGTTCTTAGTGATGCGGTCTACAGTATCCTGTGCCTGCTGGATCATCTGTGGTTTCTGTGGAGGTACCGTCATATCGGAAATAGATACGGTCATGGCAGCTCTTGTAGAATATTTATATCCAATTGCTTTTACAGCATCCAGAACTTCTGCTGTTGCAGTTGCTCCGTGTGTATTGATAACCTTCTCAAGGATCTGCTTTAACTGTTTCTTTCCTACGTGGAAATCAATCTCCAGAAGAAGTTTGTTCTCCTCTTTTTCACGATCAACGAATCCAAGATCCTGTGGGATGATCTCGTTGAAAATGAAACGTCCAAGTGTGGACTCTACAATTCCTGTTATTTCTTCTCCACCTGGCATTGTCTTTGTCACACGTACTTTAATCTTAGAGTGAAGTGTGATTGCCTGGTTCTCATAAGCAAGGATTGCTTCATTTACACTCTTGAAAATCTTACCTTCTCCTGCTGCACCTGGTCTTTCCTGAGTCAGATAGTAAATACCAAGTACCATATCCTGTGAAGGAACGGCTACCGGACCACCATCAGATGGTTTCAGGAGGTTGTTTGGTGAGAGCAGTAAGAATCTGCACTCAGCCTGTGCTTCTACGGAAAGTGGAAGATGGACAGCCATCTGGTCTCCATCGAAGTCGGCGTTAAACGCTGTACAAACAAGTGGATGAAGCTTGATAGCCTTACCTTCTACAAGGATTGGCTCAAATGCCTGAATACCAAGTCTGTGCAGTGTAGGTGCACGGTTCAACATAACCGGATGCTCTTTGATGACATCTTCAAGGACGTCCCAAACCTCTGGCTGAAGTCTTTCAACCATCTTTTTAGCATTTTTAATGTTGTGTGCAGTTCCGTTCTGAACAAGCTCTTTCATAACAAATGGCTTGAACAGCTCAATTGCCATCTCTTTCGGCAGACCACACTGGTAAATCTTAAGTTCCGGTCCTACAACGATAACGGAACGTCCAGAGTAGTCAACACGCTTACCAAGCAGGTTCTGACGGAAACGTCCGGATTTACCTTTCAGCATATCGGACAGAGATTTCAGTGCACGGTTTCCAGGTCCTGTTACCGGACGTCCGCGACGGCCGTTGTCGATCAGGGCATCTACCGCTTCCTGAAGCATTCTCTTTTCATTTCTTACGATAATATCTGGAGCGCCTAACTCAAGAAGGCGTTTCAGACGGTTATTTCTATTGATAATTCTTCTGTACAGATCATTCAGGTCAGATGTTGCAAAACGTCCACCATCAAGCTGTACCATTGGACGAAGATCTGGCGGGATAACCGGAACATTTGTCATGATCATCCATTCCGGTTTGTTTCCAGACTCACGGAAAGCTTCTACAACTTCCAGACGTTTTACGATTCTTGCACGTTTCTGTCCGGTAGCGCCTTTGAGACCTTCTGTGAGATCTTCGTATTCTTTTTCAAGGTCGATTGCCTGAAGAAGCTCTAAGATAGATTCAGCTCCCATTCCAACACGGAAACCTTTTCCCCAGGATTCTCTTGCTTCCTGATACTCCTGCTCAGACAGAACCTGCTTATACTGCAGGTCTGTCTCGCCTTTATCAAGTACGATATAAGAAGCAAAATATAATACTTTCTCCAGTGTTCTTGGAGACAAGTCAAGGATCAATCCCATACGGCTCGGGATTCCTTTAAAGTACCAGATATGAGATACCGGGGCTGCCAGGGCAATATGTCCCATACGTTCACGACGTACACTTGCCTTAGTAACCTCTACACCACAACGGTCACAAACAACACCTTTATAACGGATTTTTTTGTATTTACCGCAGTGACACTCCCAGTCTTTGCTTGGTCCAAAAATTCTTTCACAGAACAGACCATCTCTCTCTGGTTTTAAGGTTCTATAGTTAATAGTCTCAGGCTTTGTTACTTCGCCTTTTGACCACTCCAGAATCTTTTCAGGTGATGCCAACCCGATTTTGATTGCATCAAAAGTCATTGGCTGATATGATTGTTCTTTACTATTTTCTGGCATACAGGCACCCCTTTCTATTCATCATCTGACATGTCATCATAGTCATCAAAACTATCGTCGCCATAATCTGAATCGTAATCGTCTTCGTCCTCTTCCAGTTCCTCATTTACAAGTTCCTCTCCCTGGAACTCCTGAGTTGTATAACCGTGTTTGCCGAAGTCTTCCTCATCACGACGATATTTTCCATCTCCTTCGATCAGTGAGCGGAAGCTGGTCTCTCCCATATCGGAAGTTTCCATAATCTCCACCTCTGTATTGTCATCACGAAGTACACGAACATCCAGTCCGAGAGACTGAAGCTCTTTCAGAAGTACTTTGAATGACTCCGGAATACCTGGTTCCGGAATGTTCTCGCCCTTGATGATCGCCTCGTATGTCTTCACACGACCGATTACATCGTCAGACTTCACAGTCAGGATCTCCTGCAATGTGTAAGATGCGCCATAAGCCTCAAGAGCCCATACCTCCATCTCTCCAAAACGCTGTCCACCAAACTGTGCTTTACCACCTAATGGCTGCTGTGTTACCAGTGAGTAAGGACCTGTTGAACGTGCATGGATCTTATCATCAACCAGGTGATGCAGTTTCAGATAATGCATGTGTCCGATTGTTACCGGGCTGTCAAAATACTCTCCTGTTCTTCCGTCACGAAGACGAACTTTACCATCTCGTGAAATCGGAACACCTTTCCAGAGTTTTCTGTGATCTCTGTTCTCATACAGATAATCCAGAACTTCCGGAAGCAGCTCTTCTTTATGTTTCTTTTCAAACTCTTCCCAGCTTAAGTTGACATAATCATTTGCCAGATCAAGAGTATCCATAATATCTATCTCGTTCGCACCATCAAATACAGGTGTAGAAATGTTGAATCCAAGTGCTTTTGCTGCCAGAGACAGGTGAATCTCAAGGACCTGTCCGATATTCATACGTGAAGGCACACCCAGCGGGTTCAACACGATATCCAGCGGACGGCCATTTGGCAGGAACGGCATATCTTCTACTGGAAGTACACGGGAAACGACACCCTTGTTACCATGACGTCCGGCCATCTTATCACCAACAGAGATTTTTCTCTTTTGAGCGATATAGATACGAACAGACTGGTTCACTCCCGGTGACATCTCGTCGCCGTTGCTTCTTGTAAATACCTTGGCATCTACTACGATACCGTACTCACCATGAGGTACTTTCAGAGATGTATCTCTGACCTCACGTGCTTTCTCACCGAAGATTGCACGAAGCAGTCTCTCCTCGGCTGTCAGCTCTGTCTCTCCCTTAGGAGTAACTTTACCAACAAGAATATCTCCGGCACGGACCTCAGCACCGACGCGGATAATTCCTCTGTCATCCAGATTCTTAAGCGCATCATCACCGACACCCGGGATATCACGAGTGATTTCCTCTGGTCCAAGCTTGGTGTCACGGGCTTCTGCCTCATATTCCTCAATATGGATAGATGTATATACATCATCCTGAACAAGTCTCTCACTTAAGAGAACCGCATCCTCGTAGTTGTAACCTTCCCAGGTCATGAATCCGATCAGCGGGTTCTTTCCTAATGCAAGCTCACCATTAGATGTAGACGGACCGTCAGCGATCACATCGCCTTTCTCCACTCTGTCACCCTTGAATACAATTGCTCTTTGATTGTAGCAGTTGCTCTGGTTGCTTCGAAGGAATTTTGTAAGTTTATATTTTTTCAGTTTTCCATCATCCTGGCGGATCTGGATTTCTGCTGATGTTGAACGCTCAACAACTCCTGCTTCCTCAGCGACTACACATACTCCTGAGTCAACAGCAGCTTTTTCTTCCATACCTGTTCCGACTACCGGTGCCTCTGTCATAAGAAGCGGTACTGCCTGACGCTGCATGTTGGATCCCATCAGCGCACGGTTAGCATCGTCATTCTGAAGGAATGGAATCAAAGCTGTAGCAACAGAGAATACCATCTTAGGAGATACGTCCATATAGTCAAATGCTTTTCTCTCATAAGCCTGAGTCTCTTCACGGTAACGACCGGATACGTTCTTATGAACAAAATGTCCTTCCTCATCCAGTGTCTCGTTGGCCTGTGCTACATGATAGTTATCCTCTTCATCCGCTGTCATATAAACAACTTCGTCTGTTACACGCGGATTCTCCGGATCGGAGTGGTCAATCTTACGATATGGAGCTTCAATAAATCCATACTCGTTAATTCTTGCATAACTTGCCAGTGAGTTAATCAGACCGATGTTAGGTCCCTCAGGCGTCTCGATAGGACACATTCTTCCATAGTGGGAATAATGTACATCTCGAACCTCGAATCCGGCACGGTCTCTTGAAAGACCACCAGGTCCTAAGGCAGACAGACGTCTCTTGTGAGTCAGCTCACCAAGCGGGTTGTTCTGATCCATGAACTGTGACAGCTGAGAAGATCCGAAGAATTCTTTTACCGCTGCAGTCACTGGCTTTATGTTGATCAGGGACTGTGGGGAAATTCCTTCCAGATCCTGAGTTGTCATTCTCTCTCTTACGACTCTTTCCATTCTGGACAGACCGATTCTGTACTGGTTCTGAAGAAGTTCTCCTACCGCACGGATACGTCTGTTACCCAAGTGGTCGATATCGTCATCATTACCCAGACCATACTCCAGATGCATATTGTAGTTAATAGAAGCCATGATATCTTCTTTTGTAATATGCTTCGGAATCAAATCATGGATATCTCTCTTGATAGCCGCTTTCAGCTCATCAATATCTCCTGCTGTTTCCTCAAGGAGATTTGCAAGTACCGGATAGTAAACAAGTTCTGTTACACCGACCTCTTCCGGATCAATGTCAACAACTTCCTTCAGATCTACCATCATATTAGAAAGAACTTTGACATTTCTCTCTTCTTCCGGTCTGTCAATCCATACATACGGAACAGCTCCGTTCTGGATCCGATCTGCAATTTCTCTTGTCACCTTTGTTCCAGCCTCAGCGATCACCTCGCCTGTAATCGGGCTTACTGCATCCTCCGCAAGAACATGTCCTGAAATACGGTTCTTGAGAAGAAGCTTTTTATTGAATTTATAACGTCCTACTTTCGCCAGATCATAACGTCTTGGGTCGAAGAACATACTTGTGATCAGACTTTCTGCACTGTCAACGGCAAGCGGCTCACCCGGACGGATCTTCTTATATAATTCAAGAAGTCCTTCCTGATAGTTTGTTGCAGCATCTTTCTCAAAACTTGCCATAATCTTCGGTTCTTCACCAAAGAGTTCAATGATCTCCGGATTTGTACCGATTCCAAGAGCACGAATAAGTACTGTGATCGGCACCTTTCTTGTTCTATCTACTCTAACATAAAAAACGTCATTGGAATCTGTCTCATACTCCAGCCATGCACCACGGTTCGGAATGACAGTAGAGGAATAAAGCTTTTTACCCAGCTTATCATGTGCAATTGCATAATAAATACCAGGGGAACGTACCAGCTGACTTACGATTACACGCTCCGCACCATTAATTACAAATGTACCAGTACGTGTCATCAGCGGCAGATCTCCCATAAAGATCTCATGCTCGTTAATCTCATCCGTCTCTTTATTATGAAGTCTTACTCTGACTTTCAGCGGTGCTGCATAAGTTGCATCACGATCTCTGCACTCATCAATGCTGTATTTCACATCATCTTCACACAGTGTGAAATCAACAAGCTCCAGGCTTAATTTACCGCTATAATCTGTAATTGGGGAAATATCTTCAAATACTTCCTTCAATCCTGACTTAAGGAACCAATCATAAGAATCCTTCTGCACTTCAATCAAGTTCGGCATCTGAAGAACTTCTTTTTGTCTGGAATAACTCATTCGTGAGCTTTTTCCGCTTTTCATGGGACGAATTCTGTTCTTTTCCATATTGACGTTTCACTCTCCTCTTATTTTTTTTGTGGTCCGCAAAATGCCCTGTTATCGCAAAAACGACGAAAAAGAGCTTTGTGACTCAGTTTTTCGTGCAATATCATGGCATAACTTTCCACAATAGCGCATTTTTTACTATAGCACAAAGCCCTTTTTATTGTCAAGAGCAAAATCATATTTTTCCATATTATTTTCAATTGTACACTATTTTCCCCCAAAATGCAAACCCTCAGTTTAAAAGTTTAAATAAAAGTTTAAGCAAATTTCAAATTTCTATTATTTTTTTGTTGTCTCCCGCTCGATAAGCTTCACGTCAAATACATTTTTCTTCTCGTAAGGTTCCCCATTCACAGCTTTGAGAATAATCTCTGCTGCCAGATGCCCCATCTCTTTAATCGGCTGATGTATAGTCGTCAGCTCCGGGATAAATAATTCGCCGAACCCGACATCATCGAATCCTACAAGCTGAACTTCCTGCGGTATTTTCTTTCCGTGTCTTGTGAACACCTTATATACAGACATTGCTACAATATCATTTCCCGCAACTACCCCGTCAACTTCCGGATACTTCTTAATGATCTCTTCTGCTGCCCGAAGTCCACTCTCATAATTATAACAACAGTCCACACTCTGTTCTTTGAGATTGTATTTTTTACACACATCCAGATAACCTTCGTATCGTCTGCGCCCGCTGGAATACCCGGTCGGTTCTTTCATACAGACAATATTCTTGCTGCCACATTTCACCAGATGCTCTGCTGCCAGACAACCGCCTTTGTAGTTGTCCGCCTCAATTAATGCATTTTCTTTAAATCCATCAAGCTTGCGGTCAACAAGGACGACCGGTATCGGACAGTCCGCCAACACTTTTCCTGTCTCTGCGCAGTTCGTCATCACAACGATTCCATCTGCCCGGAGCTGATTGAACATCTGAATGTTTACAGCCTCCTTCTCTTCGTCTCCACCCGAACTGCAAAGAAGAATCCGGTATCCGTTCTGATATGCCGTATCTTCCACCGCTTTCGCAAGCTCACTAAAAAACGGGTTTTCAATATCCGGCACGATCATCCCGATCATCTTCGATGACTTCTTATACAAAGCTCTCGCCAGTTCATTTGGTTGAAATCCTGTCTCCTTAATCGCTGCCTCTACGCGTTTTTTCTTCTCTTCATTTACATTTGCAGTTCCATTCATCACACGTGACACCGTTGCCGGAGATACTCCGGCAAGCTTTGCCACTTCTCTTATGCTAGTCAATGATCCGTTCCCCTTAGTCTTACTTTGTAATTAATTCTACCTCGACTGGGATCTCTTTGTCTACTGTTTCTCCATTTAAAATCTTCTGTGCAGTCTCGACTGCTGTCGCACCCATAAGGTCCGGTTTCTGTGCTACAGTAACTGCCATTTTTCCAGCTTTGACTGCTGCCTAGGCATCATCTGTCGCATCAAATCCGACTACGACAATCTTTCTGCTTCCGATTGCCTCTACAGCCCCAAGTGCCATCTCATCATTGTGCGCAAATACGCCCTGAATTCCAGAATCAGCCTGGACAGTGCTGACATACATCCTGAGATTGCATAAGTAATCAGTTTTGTATTTACTTCATTTCCTTTTCAACTTCTTCCGCTGTCGGCATTCCTGTCTGTGCACCGAATTTCTCCGTGGAAAGGCTTGCTGCTACATTCGCATAAGTAAGAGCACTCTTCATATCATCACCTGCTGCAATTCTTACAGAAAATGCCCCATTCAGTGTATCTCCTGCTCCTGTCGTATCCACCACATTTGCCTTTCTTGCAGGTACTGTCAGCACTTCTCCATTTTTCAGGCATGTAGACACTCCTCGGGATCCCTGTGTAATCACAAGCTTCTCCGGATACTTCTTCAAAAGATTTTCTGTACTCAACTCGTCTCCAAAGATCAGCACTGCTTCATGCTCATTTGGTGTCACGTATGTAACTTTGTCGATGATATCCATCGGCACTTCTGCTGCCGGTGCCGGATTCAGTACGACTGGAATATTTTTTTCGTAACAAAACTCTGCGATATAATGAACTGTCTCAAGCGGAATCTCATGCTGAAGAACTACCATGTCATATTTCACCAGTTCATCTTTGATTCCATCCACATAAGCCTTGTCAACTTTCCCATTTGCTCCCGGAACAACAATAATTGTATTGTCACTCTCACCAACTGTAATCATCGCAATTCCTGTCGGCACGCCTTCCAGAACCTGGATATGCTCTGTCTTTACGCCAACACGATTCAGATTATCCACCATTCTGCGTCCATTGTCATCATTACCAACACAGCCGAACATCTCGACTTCAGCACCAAGCTTTGCCATCGCAACTGCCTGATTCGCACCTTTTCCACCCGGGATATAACTCAAACTGTCGCCCATCAATGTCTCACCTTTAAGTGGAATTCTTTCTGCTGTTACAGTCATGTCTGTGTTAATACTTCCTACAACTGCCAGTTTCATAACTCTTTCTCTCCTTTTCTTGTCTTTTTATTTATTCATGTCTTTTTCTCTTCTGTTTGTGAAACGCATTTCTGAAACCCGTTTCATTTGTCTATATTATAGTAATAAAAAATACCGCCGTCAATTATATTTGGTAATTTTAGCGGTATTGCACAATTTTAGCAAAGTGTTTTTATGCAACTTGCATATTTTTTATTATTTTTCTTCTTGAGATGTTTTTATATACTCTTCTACTTCAGAATATATTGTTTCTGCTTCCTGATGTGACACATTTAATTCATCACTGATTTGATTGATAATCTGTTCTTTCTCTGCATGATACTTTTGAGCGGTCTTAACTATTCCAATCGCAATTCCATTTTCCCGACTTTCTTCTCGTTCCATCCTCATATGTTTTTCTTCATCATACTCAAATATGCTCACTCTTAACACCTCTGCTCTATTCTTCCTTAAAAACTCTGCAAGAATACCTTTTTTGATACATTCGTCAATTGCTTTTTCCACTGCTTCCGGGAATGGTATTTGCTGCTGATATTTGCGAACTGCATCCACAAATTTCACATATTGATATAATGTCGGACTTTTTTCTACCATTTCCTCATTATATCCAGGATTTATATTTATGAATCGGATCCTCAGTTCTAAATCCAATTCTTCAGATTTACTTTCATAAGCATCTGATAAACGCAAAACACTCTGTTCCGGCATCTTGTCTGTTCCATTATAGAATACTACAAATCTTGGTTCTGGTATCTTAATCAACTTCCGTCCATACAGATTATCCCCAAATACATACGCCATATAAACGCAAGCCACATATGCCAGATTCCGTAATGGCATGTTAGGATTCGGCGTTGATTGATGTTCATATAAAACCAGCTGTGTTCCCAATATAAATGACACATCATTCTTCATACCTAAATAAACTGCATTTTCCAACGTTGTTATAATCAGTTCGTCTGGATTGTCGTACGAAGTTCCATTCATAGCGTTGTAAACTTCCAGTGCTACTTTGGGTTCCTTCAGCAACATTCGGAACACCCGGTCTTTGTACTCGCGATTTGGATACCCAAATACTTGTGCCATTTTCTTAAAGGCTTTTTCCATATTTTGTGAGATTCTTCTGTTATCCGTTTTTCTGTCCCTTACTGCCTTCATACTTTTTGTCATTCAGTATCCTCCTTCTTCTGTGTTCGAAAGGACTCTCCTCCTGACTGTTTCTAAGTTTTCTAAGAATCCCTTCTGCTTGTTCATCGTGGTAATTCAAGCATTGAAAATTCCTAGAAAATATATTGAAAATAGAAATGGTACAAACCTTCAAGATCTTGGAAATATAATGCTTGAAAAGATTGTACCATAGTTGATATATCATGTCTAGATATTTTTTATAAATTAATATAGTCAGAATTGTAGCTAGACTTTGTATTTATAAATCTCCAGAAAAGCAAAAAAATTTCCCTGAATTGCACAAAAAAAGACCGCCCCTTTTGGAACGGTCTTTAAAATTCTGAAGTCTGAAATTATTTAAGGTTAACCTCTGCACCCTCAGCCTCAAGTTTAGCTTTGATGTCCTCAGCCTCTGCTTTGGAAGCACCCTCTTTAACTACCTTTGGAGCTCCGTCTACTAACTCTTTAGCTTCTTTCAGTCCAAGACCTGTGATCTCACGAACTGCTTTGATAACTTTAACTTTAGCTGCACCAGCGGATACAAGCTCTACGTCGAACTCATCTTTCTCCTCTGCTGCTCCACCCTCTGCTCCAGCTGCTGCTACTACAACACCTGCTGCTGCGGATACGCCAAATTCTTCTTCACAAGCTTTTACAAGATCATTTAACTCTAATACAGATAACTCTTTGATAGCATCGATAAATTCTGCTGTTGTTAACTTTGCCATTTTATTTTCCTCCATTTTTAACATTTTTATTATGAAATAGTTTTATGTCCGTCTCTGTGAGATCAGACAGGGGCGAGTATTATCTACTCTTACTCCTCTGTTGCAGCTTCTTCTGCTGCCGGAGCTGCTTCACAAGCCTCAGCTCCACCCTGCTCTGCGATCTGATTAAGTACACGAGCAAGATTTGTGATAGGTGACTGTAAGCTTCCAAGCAATTTGGAAATAAGTACGTCTCTTGATGGAATCTTAGCTAACTCGTTAAGAGCGTTCACATCATAAAGAGTGCCTTCTACAACACCTGCTTTTAACTCAAGAGCCTTAGCATCTTTTGCGAAATTGCAAATGACTCTTGCCGGAGCTGTTGCATCGTCTTTAGAAATTGCGATAGCGCTTGGTCCTTCCAAGTGCTCATCTAAAGCAGCGAAATCAGTTCCTTCAAAAGCTCTCTTCATCATTGTGTTCTTACAAACTTTGTAGATTACACCTGCTTCTCTGAGCTGTTTACGAAGAGCTGTGTCCTCAGCAACAGTCAGTCCACGGTAGTCAACTAATACAACACTTGCTGCATCTTTGATGTCCTCTGCAATAGCCTGTACTACTGGTTGTTTTAATTCAACTTTTGCCACGAATGGTGCACCTCCTTATTAGATTTTGGGTTATACACCGCCGATAGATATAAAATAAAACCTCTATATCCTAAGACAATAGAGGTTTGCAAATCATACATTTTGTATCGATCATCCCTCGGTAGGCGTCCTTGTATTCTGTCCTTATGTGCATCGCACACCTACTGTCTTCGGCAGTCCTTGAATAGATTATCATACACTCTTGCGTTTGTCAACTATTTTTTTCGTATTAAATATCCTTTTCCCGCAATTCACAGATTATCAATCTCCTCTTGCGCCATATTTTCAAATATGATATGTTAAAAATATGAAAAGGGAAACCGCAAGCGGCTACCCAATAATATAATTAACTGTTATTTTAACAGCCGTCAACTATTGGTAGTAGTTGGCGGCTATTTTCTTTTACCCTTGAAAATCTCATATCAAAGACCAACAAGGGCAACAATGAATATATAAAACTGAATCAAATCAGAATATGTAACCATTATATCGCCGTTACTGAAAACTTATAAAAAGTTATAAACTTTTATGTTTCATTCCTACTTCAACGAGTATGCTTTTGATGATATAAATATCTATCTACTCACAAGTTCTTGTACTCTCCATAGGCGTAAATTCCGGACTAACGTATCCGTACATATTTGCATTAACGTTTCAGTGTCAGCTTGCAAATCGTTCTCCATACCCCTTAAGATTTATTGATGCCTGGAAATCTCTGTCAATTATATTCCCACACGCACATCTATAAACCCTGTCAGATAATTTCAAATCTTTTTTGATATTTCCACAACAGCTGCAAAGCTTTGATGATGGATAAAACCGATCAGCCACAATAAGCTGGATCCCTTTATCACTGCATTTGTATTCAAGCTGTTTTCTAAACCAAAAAAATCCTTGTTCCTGAACTGCTTTGGATAAATGTCTATTTTTCATCATTCCGCTGACATTCAGATCTTCAATACAGATAAATCTTGGTTTTCGATTTACGATTTCAGATATGGTCTGATTCAAATAGTTTTTACGGATGTTTGTTAATCTGTGATTTCGTTTTAATAAAAGTTTTTCCTTTTTGATTACATTATTGGTTTTGCAGTAACTTTCTCCTTCCTTATTTTTCTCGTAAGAACGAGAGATACTACGCTGTAATCTGCGTTTCTGTTTTTCTAGTTTCTTTACTTTCTGACTCTTATTAATGTTCTTATATTCAACAGCATCAGAGCAGACAGCCAAATCTTTGATTCCTAAGTCTATACCAACTCCATCATCATTAAGTGTTTTTTTGCAATCAGGAAATTCCACACATACACTGATCCACCAGTTCAATCCGTCAAAGGATATTCTCGGATTCATATATTTAACATCTGTTGGAATACGTCCATGTTCTGCAAGTCTTACCCAATTCATTTTCTGCTTATTTGCTTTCCTGCTGGAAGAAAAGCCTTCAAACTTAACGTGGGTATTACTGAATTGTATCTTAACATTGTCCTGATAGAACTTCGGCATTAATCTCTTTTTAGACTTGAATCTTGGGAATTTTTGCAAACCCTTGAAAAAGTTCTTATACGCAGTACAGGCATCTTTGATTGCCTGTTTGGTTACATTATTTGAAATATTCAGCAGCCATGCGTATTCATCAGAATGCCTGAGCTTTGTAAATTCTTTTCTGAGTTCTGAATCTGAAATGAATTTGCCACCTTTTTCATAATTTTCTTTTTCCCTGGCCAAAGCCCAGTTATAAGCAAATCTTGAAGCACCTGCGTACTGAAACATCTTAGTTTTCTGTACGTTGTTTGGTAGCAGCATTACTTTTATGGCTTTTACCATCTGTTTCCTCCTGTATCAATTCCCGGATAAGTTTCTTAGCTTTGTTCGCTCGTTTTCCTTGTAATTTGCAGCTGAATACTGTGATTATTTGAACCAGATCTTCAACAAGTTCCTGCTGCTCAGATTTTTCAGTATTATCAATAATCTCAATCTCACAATTATAAAGTGAAGCGATATATTCTATCAACTCAAAACCAAATCGCAATAGCCTGTCTTTATATAAAACAACAACCTTTTCAACTTGATTTTGAGAGATTCGTCTAATCAATTCCTGAAGTCCTTTTTTCTTATAATTAATCCCAGAACCGATATCGCTTATTATCTCAAACGGCTGTCCTTTTGCCAAAAGATATGTCTTAACATTATCAATCTGTCGTTCCAAATCATCTTTTTGTTTATGGCTGAAAACGCGACAATATCCAATTGTAATGCGATTTTTAGGCTTTACATTTATTACCTGGTTGAGTTGCTCATCAGAATAATATCTATAGCCACTTACTGTAGTATGATGCGGATGAAGTTTTCCATTTGCATCCCAATTTCGTAATGTCTGAGCAGATACGCCTATAATTTTTGAAAATTCGTGTATAGAATAATATTTACTCAAAGTATCAACTCCTTTCAATAATGTTCTAGTCTAATATCTTATAAAACTCAATATCTACTTATATGATTTTATAATTTATCTTTAACTTTTAATGACCCTCCTTTCTTTCGGCCGGAGGGTGTCTTATCCCTCCTCAAAAGAAGGGTAGCCGCCTGGCTTTGGTTTCCCTAGATAAATTTTATCACGTGCAATATTCTTTTTCAATGTATTTTATTTTTAATGTATAGCAAAATGTAGAGCTATCTTTATCTCCGGCAGCCCCGCATTTTCTCTCAGTTTATCAAATATTATCGAAATTCATTATCTCATATATTACGATTCAAATGATGTAATTCGTCCACTCAGATAATATAATAGCGTCATTACATCTTCCAATGTAATTTTTCCATCATTTCTTGCAACATCACCGTTTGCAAGTGCACCTTCTGACAATTCATCTGTCGATACCTTTCCAGACATTACTTCTATTTTTGTGTCTATTTTTTTGGTTATTTTTTCACACCAAAAAAACTCCCCAGAAAGATTTCTCTTTCTGGGGAGTCCATATTTCTGTATGAATTCAGAAATGCTTATGCCAGCTTCATTGGGTTGATCTTTACACCAGGTCCCATTGTAGATGTAAGAGTTACAGTCTTAAGGTACTGTCCTTTTAATGCTGCCGGTTTAGCTTTATTGATTGCATCGATCAGCGTCTGGAAGTTGTCTGCAAGCTGCTCTTCGGTAAAGGAAGCTTTACCTACTGGTACATGGATAATGTTTGTCTTGTCGAGTCTGTACTCAATCTTACCAGCTTTGATATCCTGGATTGCTTTTGTAACGTCCATTGTTACTGTACCAGCCTTCGGGTTAGGCATGAGACCTTTAGGTCCAAGTACACGTCCGAGACGTCCAACAACACCCATCATATCTGGTGTAGCTACAACTACGTCGAATTCGAACCAGTTCTCGTTCTGGATCTTTGGAATGAGCTCGTCTCCGCCTACGAAATCTGCTCCAGCAGCTTTAGCTTCCTCAGCTTTAGCGTCTTTAGCAAATACAAGGATACGAACCTTTTTACCTGTTCCGTGTGGCAGTACAACTGCTCCACGAATCTGCTGGTCAGCGTGACGTCCGTCACAACCTGTTCTGATATGAGCCTCGATTGTCTCATCAAATTTTGCTACTGCAGTTTTTTTAACCAATGCTACTGCGTCTGCTACATCATAGAGTGTTCCTCTGTCGATAGCTTTTGCAGCCTCAACGTATTTCTTTCCTCTTTTCATTATAAATAACCTCCTAGTGGTAATGTCGGGATAACCCTCCCACATCCATTTACTTCAGTTTCATCATTATCAAGGAAATTCTTTTCGTCAGGTTCGTCCGCGCGCACACCGCGCTTGGCCTCGCCCGTCTTAAAGAACAACCAGGGACTAGTCTACTACAGTTACTCCCATAGAACGGCATGTTCCAGCGATCATGCTGGCAGCTGCCTCTACAGTTGCTGCGTTCAGGTCTGGCATCTTTGTCTTAGCGATCTCCTCTACCTGAGCTTTTGTGATTGTAGCAACTTTATTCTTATTCGGAACACCAGATCCTGATTTGATGTTGCATGCTTTCTTGATCAGAACTGCTGCCGGTGGTGTCTTTGTGATGAAGCTAAAGCTTCTATCGTTGTAAACTGTGATAACTACAGGGATGATCATATCTCCCTGATCTGCTGTCTTAGCGTTGAACTGCTTTGTGAATTCAACGATGTTTACACCGTGCTGTCCAAGAGCTGGTCCAACCGGTGGTGCCGGAGTTGCTTTGCCGGCAGGAATCTGTAATTTAATATAACCTTCTACTTTTTTTGCCATTTCAATTACCTCCTTGTGGTAATGGCGGAACCATACGGCCCCTCCCACGTTTCGTATTTACGTTACACTCGTTTAATTTCTGCGAAACTAATTTCAACCGGTGTTTCGCGACCGAACAGCTCAACATTGATCGTTACACTCTGCTTCTGCGCGTTCATAGCCTGGATCACTCCGACTGTATCTGCCCACGCACCGGCAACAACCTGTACGGTGTCACCGACTTCAAAGTCTACTACGATGTTGTCCTGCTGAATTCCAAGTGGTGCCATCTCTGCATCTGTAAGCGGTACCGGCTTAGATCCCGGACCTACAAATCCTGTCACACCTCTTGTGTTACGCACAACATACCAGGTATCATCATTCATAATCATATGAATCAATACATATCCCGGAAACATCTTCTTCTGAGATACCTTCTGCACTCCGTTCTTAAGTTCAACAACGTCCTGCAACGGAACTCTGACTTCAAGGATCTGATCCTCCAGATGTCTGTTCTCAACCGACTTATCAATGTTGGCTTTTACTTTGTTCTCATACCCGGAATAGGTATGAACTACGTACCATTTTGCTTCTGACATAAACTCACCTTTCCTGCTCGTTAGTGTCTAGCCCAGATTGACCAGAATGTCAATTCCGTGCTGAGCCAGGAAATCAACTAATGCGATGATTGCTCCCAGCACTACGGATACGGAAACTACTGCCGCCGTCTCTTTTACAAGTGTCTGCTTGTCTGGCCAAATGATTTTCTTAAACTCTGCGTTAAGACCTTTGAACCAGTTCTTCTTCTGAGTCTTTTGAGATTTCTCACTCATGACGTACACACTCCTTTACGACTATTTTGTCTCCTTGTGCAATGTGTGTGACTTACAGAACTTACAGTACTTCTTAGTCTCCATGCGCTCAGGATGAGTTTTCTTATCCTTAGTCATGTTGTAGTTACGCTGCTTGCATTCTGTACATTCTAATGTGATTCTTGTACGCACAACTTCCACCTCGCTTTATATTTCTTTGTTAATTTGTTGCTTGGTAGCTTGCGAGGCTACCTAATTTTTAGGCATAAAAAAAAGACCTACTTCCATTCGCTAGGATAGTATACCATACCAGAGAATAAAATGCAAGGATTTTTTTCAGATTACGCCAAGTCAAGTCCCACCAATATGCATTAGCTTTCTTCCATTATATAGGAATCCTTTTATAACTTGAATATCCTATTTTTTATTTACGAACCCTTTTATAACTTGAATATCCTATTTTTTATTTACGAACCAGACTTTCAAATCGCCTCTCACGAATTTCATTTACCCTCATTCATTATTTAGAACCGAATATTTTCGTGCATTGTATTGATATTTTCGTGCATTTTGCATATAATATATTTATCAAATGAAAGGAGTGATATCATGGCTAAATCATCAACCTGTAATATCAGTATACGCATGGACAGCAATCTTAAAGCTGCGGCAGAAGCTCTTTATGAAGAACTTGGTATGAATCTGAGCACTGCGTTTAATATTTTTGTACGTCAGTCTTTACGTGAAAGAGGGATTCCTTTCAAAATTACCGAAGGAACTCCAAGCAAAGAAACCGTCTCGGCTATGCTTGAGGCAGAAAGGATTGCAAAAGATCCTACTGTCAAAGGTTATCACGATGTAGATGAATTTTTTGCAAATCTTGATTCATGACAAAGTTAGCGAATGGCGAAGTCTTAGCCCCTAAGCACAAAGATCACCCTCTATCTGGCGACTGGGTTGGACATCGAGAATATCATATCCAACCAGACTGGCTTCTTGTTTATCGCTATGATAATGATGTCCTTGTGCTTACACTGTCACGCACCGGTACTCATAGTGATTTATTCAGCTTATAATTTTCTACCTCCATTTTTCACAGTATAATGCATGTTTGTATTAAAAAACCCTGCAAGATTATTCCAATCTTACAGGGATTTTTGTTTCTTCTTATTTTGCTCCAAGCAGTTTCTCTACACTGACAAGTTTTACACTGAGTACGAAGATTTCTGCTGCCTGTGCAAGTTCCTCAACTGTCGGGAAGGACGGTGCAATACGGATATTGCTGTCTTTTGGATCCTTTCCGTATGGGAATGTTGCTCCGGCACCTGTCATGATCAGACCAGCTTCTTTTGCTTTTGCCACAATTGCCTTTGCGCAGCCATCCATTGAATCGAAAGAAATAAAATATCCGCCGAGTGGCTTTGTCCATGTTCCGATTCCAAGTCCGCCAATTTCTTTCTCCAGAACATCTTCAACCTTTTCGAATTTCGGGCGAAGGATAGCAGCATGTTTTCTCATATGCTCATACATTCCCGGCATATCTTTAAAGAATCTTACATGACGGAGCTGGTTGAGCTTGTCATGTCCGATTGTCTGGAACTTCATAAAGCTCTTCGCATCTTCGATATTCGCTCTGGATGCAGCAAGTGCTGCAATTCCGGATCCAGGGAAAGAAACCTTGGATGTGGAAATAAATTTGAATACCATATCCGGATTGCCTGCTTTGACACATTCATTTAACAGTTCAAGAATAACGTCTCTCTTGTCATCATAAAGATGATGGATTGAATATGCATTATCCCAGAAGATACGGAAGTCTTTTGCTGCCGGTTTCAAGTGTGCAAATCTTCTGACTGTCTCATCAGAGTAAGATACACCTGTCGGGTTAGAATACTTCGGCACACACCAGATTCCTTTGATTGCAGGATCTTCTGCCACCAATTTCTCTACCATATCCATATCCGGACCTGTCGGAAGAAGCGGTACATTGATCATTTCAATTCCAAAATACTCTGTAATCGCAAAATGTCTGTCGTATCCCGGAACCGGACATAAGAATTTTACTTTATCTAATTTGCACCATGGTGTGCTTCCCATGATACCATGAGTCATAGCTCTTGATACTGTATCGAACATTACATTCAGGCTGGAGTTTCCGTAGATCAGAATATTTCTCTCTGGTACTTCTGACATATCTGCCAGTAATTTTCTTGCCTCTGTAATTCCATCCAGAACACCGTAGTTACGGCAGTCTACTCCATCAGAGCTTACCAGGTCACTGTCCCCATTCAGCACGTCCATCAGACCATTACTCAGATCCAACTGTGCTTTTGACGGTTTACCACGGGACATATCCAAATGTATTCCTTTTGCTTTCACTTCTTCGAATTGTTTCTCTAACTGGCCTTTTAACTTTTTCAGCTCTTCTTTCGTCAACTTGCTATACGGTTTCATACGGCATTCCTCCTGCTTTTTATGTTATCTTTTTCGCTATATGCTATTTTACCAAAATTTGAAGAAATTACAACATAAACTTGCATTTTCTACTAATTTTATAAAGAAAATGCTTATTTTTTCGTCTCTATATGCATTTCTCCGATATCATTCCGTCATTTACTGCATTCTCGCACTGAGCGTGGCCGCTTACGGCATAATTCTTATTCGCGCGAGTGCGCATCCTGCTGGAGTTTTTTTGTATAATAGGAAATGTAAGTTCCTATTATATAATAAGAAGACAGCCATCCTGCGCCTCAACGCAAAACGACTGTCTTCTTAATTTATATCCATTCTTATTATAGGTGTACTCTCAAATCCTCATCTTTAAAACAGACACATTTGCAATATTTTACTCTGCTGCCTCTTCTCCGGCATAAGCTGCAAATACAGACTCGATACTGCTATCGCAGGATTTCTGATTAGCCTCTTTACCAATGTAGAATCTTTTCTCTGAATCCTGCGTATATGTCAGCTCAGCCCATGCTTTGATCGGTGCTGTAAATCCGTCAGCGTCCTTAGCATCTTTGTTGAATGCGAACAGGAATGGCTCCTGGATCAGTGCTGTACCGTCAGACATAGAATGTGCAACTTCAAGGTTTGTAAGTGCACCCTTTACAAGGTCTGTGTACATCAGGTTCACGATTGCATTTTCATCAAGAATATTCATAGACTGCTTGTATCCCCAACGTCCTGTTGTCACATCTCCGTCCACCTGCGGATCATAAAGATATACGCGGACGTTATTCTTTACTGCATAGTCATTCACTCTTGAGATAACAGCACGTGTTTTCTCATCTCCGGCGCCACCGATCATAACCATTGCATTTCCGTCTTCATTCAGAAGCCATTTCAGCTGTCTGTATGTTACCGGATATACATTGATCTGCTGGTCTGCTGAGAAGATTTCGCTTCCATAGCTGTTAAATACATCGCGCAAGTGATCTGTTTTTGAATATGTAGAAAGTTCAATATTGTTATTTTTGATAAAATCGAACATCTCTTTTACACTTGCATCATACTCATCCGTAATATAATCACGGATCTGGTTACCATTCTCATCAAGAACCGGATTTCCGTCATCATCGAATCTCTTTGTGTAGATTCCCTTTGAATCACGCTCAACCATTTTCTCAAATGCATACATAATTGGGCATGAAGTGCTTCCGTTTCCGGAGTTGCTGTAATCTACTTTGTTATCCTTGTTGTATACAAATACGATTGGCTGCTGAAGTCTTCCAACCGTAACCTCTTTGCCATCTGCATTTGTATAAGAAAGTGCTGTTGCATGTGTAGATGGATACTCTACCCAGTCATCTAAGTTTGTCAGATATCTGGAAACCATCTCACCATACATATAGTTCAGCTTTGTTCCAGGTGTTGTCTTCTCATTAGACATACGAACGAATAAAGATCCGTCATCACCATTGTTGATGTTAAAGTCATAAGAGTATACTGTATCAATACCGTACTCTTTTGCATATTTGTTGATAAACGGGCTCATTGCTCGGCTGTTGTGGCACCATGATCCGCTAAGCTGAATCATGTAGTTTCCTTCACTGCCAAGAATGTCGATAAGTTGATCGTACGTAATATCCTGGAATACGATATCTTTGTCTTCAAATGTATCGATTCCGTCCTGACGATCTTCGTCAGCTCTTGAATGTGCATTAAAATCTCCATATGCATATTCTTTTTCAAAATCATAATCTGTAGAAGAAAGGTCTGTCTGGCTCTCAAGCTTATCAGCCTTGTCAGCTTTGTTTTCTGTTGTTGTCTGGCTGCTTCCACATCCTGTTATCATTCCGACTGTCATTACCGCAGCAAGAACAGCCGAGATCATTTTTCTTTTCATCATTAAATCTCCTCTCTGTCTTCCTAGCACATCGGAACGGATACTTCTTCATCAGATCCGCCTGATCCGCCTGTTGAAGTATATTCTTTTTCCAGTTCTGTGAGGTCTGCGTAGTTTGGTACCATACTTGTCTGGTCAGCACTCAGATAGCTGTCTACGACTTCGCGTGCCTCTGTTACAAATTTCTTAATATCATCAGAAGTATATCCTTCCGGTACTTTTCTTGCATCTGCAACACTGGCAGCTTTGATTGCCAGACGTGCATACTCAATTTTAGCAGCATCGAAATTTTTCATATCTTCTTTATTCACTTTTTCCTGCAGGTCCAGGTTTTTGTCGAGTGCATTGTAGTACTCCACTGCACGGTCGATCTTAGCCTTGCAATCTTCGGAGTAAGTAACCTCTCCAATTTCTTCAATAGCTTCGTTCGTTCTTGTAACAGAAGCTTTTGCTGAGAATGCTGAGAGGCCAAGACATACAACTGCAGCTACGATTAATGCGATGGTTGATTTTTTCATGATTTACGCCTCTCCTTTCTCTAATTTCTCGTCCTCTTTTGCAAATACTTCGTCATTCAGAAGTCCGTTCTGACGAGCTACAACTGCTGCACATACGCTGGCATCTGTAACATTTGTAAGAGTACGTACCATGTCTGTAATGTTGTTGATCGGAATCAAAAGTACAACTGCTGCGATCGGCAGATTCACTGCGCTGAACAGAGATACTGCTGTGATAACTCCAACTCCCGGCATTCCGGCGCTTCCAAGGGAAAGTACCAGACACATAAAGCACATAACAAGGTACTGGCTTACTCCCCAGCTCTGTCCTGTTGCGTTAAGGTAGAACATTGCAAGAAGAATCGGCCATACACATGTACATCCTGCCATACCGATTGTTGTTCCAAGAGGCGCTGTAAAGTTTGCGACCTCCTCATCAACACCAACTTTACGGATCAGTCTGTCGATTGTGATCGGCATTGTTCCAACACTACTTGTTGTTGTAAATGCTGTTGCCTGTGCGTCAAATGTTTTCTTAAAGAACTTCAGTGGATTAACCTTGGCAAATGATTTCAAGATTACCGCATTGACAACATATGACTGGATAAGACATGCAGCAAACACCATCACAACAAGAAGTACGAGCTGTACCAGCGCCTCTTTGTCGCTTAAGAGCTGACTTGCAGAACATGCTGTCAGGCAAAGCACTGCGTATGGTGTAAGATCAATTACATATGCAAGAATGTTGAAAATGACCTTCTTAACTGCCTCGATCAGTTTCTTGATCACAAGGACTTTATCTTCTCCCTCTTCTGAAGAAATGCTTACATAAGCAACTGCAACTGCAACCGCAATAATAATGATTGCTACGATATTATCTGCTGCAAGATCTGCTGCGATATTGCTTGGAACCAGATTCAGAAGAATGGTATCAAAAGATGTTTCCATCTCCTGATAAGCGCTCAGTGTAGCGTCTGTGACACTGGAAATGTCTGCAAACACTGCTCCTGCTCCTTTACCAATATTAGTCACTGCCCCAACAACAAGTGTGACAACAATGGCTGTTACAGATGTTATAAGAAGCCAGAATACTGATTTCGTTCCGATTTTTTTCATCTTCTCTTTATCGTTCAGAGAAATCAGTCCTGAAATAACCGATACTAAAATTACCGGTGCTACCAAAGCTTTGATCAGTTTTACATAAGCCTGTCCAATTAAATTCAGCCACACAAGGTATGTGTTCCCCTCTGAAGCAAATACTACCCCAATGACAGCACCAATGACCATACTGATCAGAATTACAACTGTCCAGTTCACTCTGTACGCGATCCAGTTCAATGCTTTAAAAGAAAGCAGAGCGATCATAAGTACAAGAAGAGCTATCCAGTTTACACTTAAAAGTGCATCCATTTTGAAAAACCTCCTTTTTCTTCTCCTTTAGATTAGAAATACTTATAGTTACTGATAAGGAATTCTATTTCCTTATAAAAATGTATGTCCCCGCCTTCCATCTGTCATATTGTTTCAGGCAGTCACACACAAATCCCAAATAATCATACATCTGATGTTCTTCATTTGTCCAATAAAGATTTTTGATAAAAGCGTCTCTATATATTCTTTTTTTCAATAAAGCTTTCCCTTTGTATGTCTTGTATATTTCGGTGAAAATGTTGTATACTTCATTTGTACGAAACTACAATATATTTTCAGCAAAATCACAGGAGGCAGACACGAAACATGTTTAAATTTTTCAAAAAAATTTATAAACCACTGTTCTGTTTTTGTCTGTGTTTTTTCTCTGTCTTTGTCCTGATTGGCTGCTCAGGCGGTCAGTCCAATGATACATCTTCCGGAAAGAAAAGTGGGAAACGAAGTTCTGCTCTTCACCAAGAGATGGCAATTGGAAGTGAAGCACCGGATTTTACCGCCAAGTTGAATAACGGCGAAACTTTTACCCTCTCCGATAAGAAAGGACAGGTCATTCTTTTGAACTTCTGGGCAACCTGGTGCAGCAACTGCGTCAAGGAAATGCCCGCCATCGAGAAGCTTTATGAAGAGTATGGTGACCAGATTGTAATTGTCGGAGTAAATGTAGGCGAAGATGAAGATACTATTGATACATTTATCGAGGCAAAGAATTATTCATTTCCGGTTGCCTGCGACACCGAAAGCAATATCAGTAATCTTTATCCGAGTGCCGGTATCCCTTATACAGTTATAGTAGGAAAAGACGGACTTGTTACCGAGACATTTCTCGGAGCAAAAGATGCAGACAGCCAGTACACGAAGCTGCGCCGTGCTTTACAGGAAGCTTACGAAGCAAACTAATTCACGCCAGACTCCAGATTCACAAGCGATTTAGATAGTCTGGCGCAAGTCCGATGAATCTAAAGCCAGTTTAAACACACATGAATTCAGACCGCACAAAGTAAGCAGTACACTTAGCACTTTATTATTTTGCAAACCCGTATAGCAGACAGGAAAAAATTTTTTAAAAGAAAGGAGTTACACATGAAAGTTGTAATGTATGGAACAAAAGCATGCCCAGACTGCGTCGAGGCAGAAGAAATTTTAAAAGAGAAAGGAATCCAGTATCTGTATATGGAATTTTCCGACAATATCGGATATCTGAAACGTTTCCTCACACTCCGCGACACAAACCCGATCTTTGATGAAGTAAAGGAAAACCACTGGGTCGGCGTTCCTTGCTTCCAGTTCCAGGACGGAAGCCTGTCACTGGACATCGACGAAGTCGTAAAACGGGCAGAGGAAGAAGCTTAAATCAAGTCGAACTGCTGATTACTTCGTTTTCTGCACTGATATCATCAATTTTAGATACGAAAAAAGCGTGCCTGGCGACAGCACGCTTTTACAAAATGTATCAATGTCAATATCGATGTGAGGTCGATAGTAACACCTGTATTTATGCAGGAGAATTCTCCTGTTCTCAAAATAGTGGCAATATGATACTGCCTGTGTGACCACTATTAAGCCTACCTCAGATAAGATTTTAACATGCTTTTGTTCCTCTCATTCTCTCAGCAAAATTTGTGTATTTGAGTCTGTACACTCAAAACATTTTTAACTCCGGGAATAGTGTAACGTGCAGTCTGCCATTTGTCCAATTGATTATTTAAATAGTAATCTCTTTATATATTTTTATTGTCAATAAATCCACATTTTTCCCTTAATAGCAAACGCTGCCAACAAAAAAAAGAACGAAAAGCATGCTTATTCTAATACTTTTCGTTCTTTTTTCTCTATCACTATTCAAAAAATCTATCATGACTTAGCGAACGCAGTTGCCGTCACGGATATAAGAATCAGTATACAGCCTGCCATCGACGAAAGACTTGCACTCTCATGCAGGACTAAAATCCCCACGATCATACTGGTCACCGGTTCAAATGTACTTAAAATTGCCGCATCCTGGGCTCCCACATACTGTACGCCATACTGAAAAAATCCCACTCCGATAAACGCTGCGCCAAGTGACAAAACAAATGCTGCGATCCATGCGTTTACATTCATATGAAGCACAAAACTCCCCGATACTTTTCCAATCAAAAATACCATAATGGAGCCAACAATATTCATATAAAATATCATCTTCATAGCAGGGATATCCTGCAGCCCGCCCACTTCCAGATATAATATGTAAAATGCATACGTCATTCCGGATATAAGCGCAAAAACAAATCCCATCGGCTTTGCCTCACCGCCGCTTCCTGCATAGGACAGGAAAATACCGATCATGCACAGACCAACACACACAATTTTCAGCTTAGGCACACGTCTTCGTAGGAAAATCAGACTGCCAAGCAACACAAAAACCGGATATCCAAAATGAATGACCGTCGCCATACCTGACGGCATATAATCGTACGCACTATACAAAAGAAGCGCTGTGATGCCATAGCCAAACACCGTCACACACAAAATCTTTTTTCCTTCCTCCACAGATAGCTCCATCGGAACTTTCCGCACTTTCAGGTAAATGTACAGCGGAATGATTGCCAGGGCAAACCTTAAAAATAATGCTCCCACTATCGCGCTTCCATCCGCGCAGATCACTTTCACAAGCAATGGCATAAAACCAAAGTAGACTGCGGACAGCAATAAATATATGAATCCTTTTACTCTTGTATTCATTATCCCAGTTTCTTTTCCTTTTCATTATACTGAGCCAGCTTACTGTCATCCATCTCCCACAGCCAACGTCCACCGTCACACATAGACAAATCCGGACAGTCACCTTTTACATAGGCATAAATCGGCGGCTCGCCTTTATATTTTTCAATCGCCTCTGTCAGCTTCTCGATCATACGTGGTGCATCTTTCGGAACTTTCCCTTTCACACGAAGTTCCAGGAAGTCATTAAATCCATCATAAAGCATTTGATGTCCGTCCGGTCCTTCTTTCAGAAGCTCAATCAATGTACGCTCTTCTTCCATATTTTCCACTTCATCTGCCGGAATAAATGCTCCGGATTTGATATCTTCATAAAGTGCAACCTGATTATGAAGAAATAAAGAGAAGTTAACAATACGATCCGGCTGCGTCTTGTTCAGGAACTCTGCCAGAGCGATTGCATTTTCCTGGCCTCTGCCTTTACCGGCAACACCAGACATAACATGTGCATCAAAAATCAATCCGACTTTTTGGATTCTTGCAATCTCTTTATACGCCTGATCCTGGGTATGCTCTTTTCTCATAAACTTCAGCACATCATCCAGACCACTTTCAATCCCCAGATATAAATGTCTCACCTTGCGGTCATATAATTCCTGAAGTTCCTCATCACTTTTCAGCCGGATACTTGTTACAGTCGCATCCATGTTGATCATCTGACAATCCGGAAAATATTTATCAATCAAATCAAGTATCGCACGCAGTCGATCCATTTTCAGTCCAAATGCATTACCATCTCCAAGAAATATTTTTCTCGGATTTCCCCCCAGATTCTTCACTCTTTGCAGTTCCTCTTCGACCTGCTCAAGCGGCAGCTCACGATATTTTAAATCTCTGAACAGATTACAGAATTTACATTTATTATAAGAGCAGCCGACCATGACCGGCAGCATGTAAGATGCACGTTCCATTGGCGCACGACAAATTCTACCTTCATATTCCATACCATTACCTCCAATTCAACCTACTACTTTTAAATCTGTAAGATTCCACCTTCTTGAGTGCATACATATTGCACTTATCCACAGGTATTCATATTATAACACAATTTTTCCAAAATCAATGCCCTGTCCTCACTCATTTTCCACATTTCTGAAGATTTTCTTACGGTTTCGTGAAGATTGTGTGACATCTCTTGAGTCCCTTTTGCATTCATTATAAAATATGAGTTGCTCACAGGGAGGTATAAGTGATTATGGGAAACAAAAAGAAACAGACAAATGAATTTGACAATTACTTCGATGATGATTTCGAAGTTGTATATGAAGATCTGGAGGATCTTGGGAGCTATTTGAGTGAAGATAGTTCTGATAATAACAATGATTACGACGATTATGACGGTTATGATGGCGACACCGACTATTATGATTATGATGATTATGATGATGATGATGATGACGATTATTATGATGACGATTATGATGATTATGACTATAACAGCAACGGCAGAGATTCAAAAAAGGAAAAGCGCAACGACAAACAGGATCCGGATTCCAAAAAATCCAAGAAGAAAAAGCGTTGCGGATTGCCCAATGTAGGAAAACCGGTTGCAAATATTGCTAAGACCGGCATTAACGCGACTAAAAAATTAGTCGGAACCATTCTCCGGGCAGCCACACTGATTTTAATCGCTCTCATCATTCTGACATTGTTGAAAGCATTTTTAAGTAACGCCGGTTCTTATGGAAAAATCCTGTTACTCGGACAGACGAAAGATACCACACTAATCGCATACCTGGCTGTCGGAGCTGTGCTGGTCGGTTATGAACTGCTCAACTTCTTCTGGGCTGCCAGCCGCACACGCGCCAGAAGCAGGCACAACAACCGCCTGGATACCGGGCGCGGGCTTTTGTCCTTTGTTATCATTTACGCCGGTTCCTATCTGGCCGCCATGTTCAGTCACCTGATTCCAAGTTCTCCAAGCTGGCTTACCGGTGTACAAGGCGGACTGTCTATTTACGGTGGGCTGAAAGCCACACTACTGCCGCTGTGCATTGCAGGAGTAGTAAGCTGTGTGGTCAGGAAAATTATAGTAAGATAAGATTCAAAACTGTATCTTTTATAAACTTCGTTAGTTAAGTAATTATAGAAAAACCACCCAACTCGTCAAAAGTTTAGAGGGTGGTTTTTCTTAGTTTAGTCTATCATTTAAATCTATTTCATTTAATTATTTTTTATCTTCCGCACAATTTTTTTAACCAGCAATATGAGCAAAATAATCAGCACAATTACAAGTACAAAAATGCCCGCTATGATAGCCAAAAATTTATTCGGGTGTTTTACAAGATCAATAATATTCCAGCTGTCTTCCACAACCTTGCGGTCGTGTTTTTCATTATAATATTCCGACACATTTGCAATACCATCACCATCTGTATCATCAAAGGACTCCATATATCTGGCAATAGCAGCCCATGCTTTCAGCTCCTGATTGCCTTCCATAATTGCCTGATCTTCCAGGTTTTCGATTGGATTTCCATCTTTGTCCTTCGGCGTAATAGACAGCAGTCCATAAGATGTGTCCATGACAGCACCGAGCATCTGCCCTGTATATAGGTCTGTCACCACATGATACAGCTTGTCATCTTCTATCTCTTCTCTGTTTCCTTCCCCCTGCGCTTCCATCAGATAGCAATCTGTCACTTTATTGAGTATCATGCGATGCGGATTGTATGTAAAGTTAAGACCGCTACAATAAAGTCTGGCAATCGTCATAAAATCTGAAACAGACGCATCAATTTCCGCCACAAGTTTCAATTCTTTTCCTGTCAGATAAGCGCTGATCAGCGGATAACCCGCCAGCCCATCCTTCCCAATTCCAAGTGAAAATGAATTGTAGACCTGTTCGACCGTGACATCCCCTTTTGTATAAGTATCACGTACTGTTCCGCTCGGAACAACCGCCACATCGACCGGATCACCGTCATAGTACTCGGAATTTTCCACCGCATACACATATGCATCAGACATGATGTCTCCGAGATTCAGCTCCTCATGCTCATTATACATATCGTCCACACTGCTGAATTCAATATCATTTTCCGCAAGAATCTGATCTTTTGTATATCCAAAATGTGACAGATAATTCGTATCAACCGTCTCCATCAGCTCATCAATCCGCTCCTGTGTTGCAGCATCCGCCTTTATCTCATCCGTAACCGGAATCAACTCGTAAGTATCCACGTCCCAGCGTCCATCATCTTTCTGCGTCATAGAAATCGTTCCAAGATTTCTTCCATATTCTCCACAGGAAACAATATAAGTATCTCCGTGCTGAATCGGCTCATCTAATTGTGTATGTGTGTGTCCGCTGATAATCAAATCTATATCCGGCACATTTTTCGCAAGAATCTCGTCTTCAGATTTATCTTCATCTTCCACGGTACCACTATGAGATACGCAGGCAATCATATCCACGTCCTCATTTTTCTTAATCTCTTCCACCGTCTTCTTAGAAGCCTCGATCGGATCTTCAAAAAGCAGTTCGCATGTTGGCGCGCAATCCAGCGAATCTTTACCAAATACACCAAAAACTGCTATTTTGACATCACCTTTCTGTACAACTACATAATCTTTCACTCCGTAGTTCTCAAATGCATCTTTAATCTGCTGCTGTCCTTCCGTTAAGCCCGCTTTCTCCATAGCGCTCCAGTCCACATTACAAACGACCAGTGACGGAACATTTTCACCGGAAGCCTTTGCAGTATTCAGCATATTAGCAAGTCCACTGGAACGATAGTCAAACTCATGATTTCCCCAGGTCGTCACATCACATCCAAGATAGCCTAGCATACGAAGCTCTGCCGCCTCTGTCTCATACACCGTCTGGATCAACGTTCCCATAGAAAAATCTCCACCATCCAGATAGAGCGTATCCGGATTTTTTTCTTTCTGCTCGTCAATTAAAGTCTTGAGCCTTGCAAATCCTCCGACCTCTTCTTGTTTTCCATCAACGATCGTAGAAAAACTGTTCAGATGCGAATGCGTATCATGTGTAAATAATACGTCCATATGTTTACCCGTGTCCGCGGCTTTTGCATTCACCCCAAGTGTCTGCAGCATCCCCACGCAAAGAGCAATCGCAAGTACAAATGCGGTTATCTTTTTCGTTCTCTGCATATGTCTCTCCTTTATCAATTCTTTTGTTCTCTACTATTTTTAGTAATCATACTATATTTTTTATAAACTCGTCAACGCAAAAAACCTCAGAAATTATTATTCCGAGGTTTTGCATAAAAATGCGGATGACAGGACTTGAACCTGCACGTCGGGGACACTAGATCCTAAGTCTAGCGCGTCTGCCAATTCCGCCACATCCGCATAAGAAAATAAAAACGCAATACCTAATTCTCATTAAGTTTGCGTTATATTCACAGTGAGCGTGCGGGGATTCGAACCCCGGACAACTTGATTAAAAGTCACGTCGTTCAAATCCTTGCAAGCGCCGTAATAACGCCGTTTTTCAAGTGTACTCTGAGGCACATTTGAGACATCTTGATTTTAATTGATTTTTTCGCTCTTGTCAATAATATTATTTTTCGTCTTTTCGACCAACCAAATAGTCCATAGAGACATTATAAAAATCAGCCATGGTAATTAACATATGTACATCTGGCTCTCGTCCTTTCGTCTCATATCCGGCTATGGTTGATCTTGATACTCCCAGTGCAGCGCCTGCTTCCATCTGTGATAGTCCCCTCTCTTCTCTCAGCTCTTTCAGTCTTATCGCAAGCTTTTCCATGTAACCACCTCTTATTATAATGTAGCAAAATTTTCGCTGATTATAAATGGGGAATATTTTCCACTATCCTACATACTTCTTTCCACCATAATATGCAAATACTACAGTCCGAGCAAAGCTCTCCATGTATTCTTTCCAACAATACCGTCTGCAATAAGCCCATGCGCTCTCTGGAATGCAATAACTGCATTCTTTGTCTTCTGTCCAAAGATTCCGTCTACAGCCACGCCTAACTTCTCCTGAATCAATCTCGTGATATTTCCCCTTGCTCCTTTTCTACAGGTCGGGCAACCTGCGAGAGTGTTCTTTCCTGGAATTCCATCAACACGCTGGTCGGAAAAACCCTGAGCATTACACTCAGACTGCAGTCTGCGTACCCAGTCATTTCCAGTAGATGTCGCTGGTTTTGCCACTGGTGTTGTCACAGGCGCACTTCCGCTTGAAGTCGTGCCAGTTACGGTCTTTCCGGCAATAGCAGATGCAATCGCATCACCACATTTATCAGCATTCCAGTGTGATGCATCGTTCTGACTGTCCACAAAACAGCATTCTACCAAAATCGCACGTCCGGATGTCTTTCTGAGCACATACAGAGACTTAGGGTATTTCACACCTCTGTTTGGAATTCCAAGCGCTGCGGATACGTTCTGACAGATTGCTGCAGCAATGTCTTTTGTCTTCTCATCATAGCACCATACTTCCACGCCTGTTCCGCCACCAGCATTGAGGTGATTGGAAATGTTGAGATCTACCAGATGAGCATTGCACTTGGCTACGATATTAGCCAGGTTCTGCCCCTGTGTCCGACCAGAATCATCCGTGCAATCGTAGACGGTATGACCGGCTACGCGCAATGCTGAGATTACGCGTGCTGTGACTTTTCTATCCTCTGTGGTTTCATCCAGGAGCCCCTTAGCTCCCGGAACGATAAAATTATGTCCGCCATGTACGTTATATACTCCCATGCTATTTTACCTCCTGTTCTGCCTGTTTAATCTCTTCTTCTGTAGGCTCTACACCTTCATCCAGCTCCATTCCTACTACTTCATTTTCGTCCATGTTATTCTCCTTTCTGTGTTATGCCTCACGCCATATAATATGTAAGAGGGCGATTACTCGCCCTCTGAATCACTACTGTTAATCTGTTCCTCCACCTGTGACCTGATATGTCTGACCAATGGCTGCAAGAACGCTGGTATCTTAACGCCCATGTCCTGGATATTTTCTAATATACTAATAATCTCATTGCAGATCAGCCACATTGCTACAATGCATGCAATCAAGAATGTCACCGGAGATTTCCAGCCAATCGTAGTGGATGCGTATAATAGCATTTCGTCAATAATTGCTCCAACCACTACCAAGAGCCACATGGACACCTTCTTGAAAATTCCTCGAATGCTCTTATAGGAATTTATGTCCTCCGCTCTATACTTACTGGCCATAAGCCCGGTCATGTAGTCAATCAGATTGCATGCCACCAACAGGATCACCGGCACTGCCAATACTCCAAGGAGCGCTGACAGGAAGGCGAATACCGCTGTGAAAATAGCTTTGATGTAATTAGCCTGTTCCATTTTCATATACCTCACTTCTTTCTTTAGTTCGAATTTTCTGTACAAAAAATTAATCACTTCCGTTCTCCTTCTGTGTTATTCTTTTACCGGCTCCGCAAGGCTTACCTGCGAAACCGGATATTTGCGCGGATATCTATAAGGATAGCTTTTCTTTTCCACAATCTGTATCGAAATCTTAAATTGTTCTCCGGTACTGACCGGGTTCTTACTCAGCTTAATCTCTGTTATTTCTAACATTTAGATAACCTCCACTTCTATCCTCGTTTTTCTCGTCGAATCAGCCACTGTATAAGTCACTTCCAGTTCGTATGACCGCGACTTTACTTTCGGGCTTAATTTTATGTCCAGATAATGCTCATTAATCTCGCACTCCCCACACGTTTCCACCTCACCATATCTGATAAGCTCATAGGATGCGCTTAATATCGTGAATGGTTCATTGTTGGGACTTCTGATCAGAAGTTTTACGTGCTTATCTTCACCTAAAATGAATACTACTTTATTCACAGCAACACCCCCTTCCGTGATGACATGGATATACTGCTTCCACAGTATAATCGTCTGCTTGTACAACTGCTTTGTATTCTTCCGGAATTACTTCCGTCACGTAATCAAGCGGAACGAGCCTAGCGCATAGCGTAGTTGGATCCACAATCAACAGTATCTTTGTACAAAACGCTACGTTTTCCGCATCGTCATAAGCTGTGACTTCAACCACATACATTCCATCTAAATCAAGAGGGACTGTGGTATTCCACAAGTCCCCCTCTGCATGCTCAAAGACAACTTCTTTTCCATCGACCTTACCGATTACTTTCGTAACCATAAAAATAGCTCCTAGTCTGTAACCTTAACAGAGATAATGAACGTCTTACCACAGTCAACTGGGTTAGGAGTAAGAGTAACTTTCTTAAATACCGGTGCGCCAGTATCAAGAGTAACCTTACGTGTTACAGTTGTAGTCTTGCCAGCCTTATCCGTTGCAACAACAGTAATTGTATTGGAACCATTAACAAGAGTAATTTCCTTGCTGAATGAACCATCAGAATTAACTGTAACGGATGCGCCATTGACTGTAACTGTGACAGGTTTAGATGTAACATCGTCTGTTTTACCAGATACAACCAGAGCTGTCTTATTTGTGATAAGTTCATCTGCTGGATTTGTAAGAGTAAGTGTCGGTGGAATTGTATCAATTGTAAATGTGACCGTCTTAGCTGTTGCAGCGTTTCCATCAAAATCAGATGCTTCAATTGAAATAGTATGCGCGCCATCTGCCAATGCTGTTCCTGGAGTGTAGGAACACTCGTAACCACCGGTGACTGCTGTTTTTGTAAATGAGGTTGTTACCTTTTCGCCATCAACTTTGATAACGATTGTATCTGGATTTACCCCAGAGTCATCATCTGTCACCTTAAACCTAATAGCCGGAGTTGCGTTTGTAATATACGCGCCAGCTGTCGGGTATGTGAAAGCAAGTGTTGGTGCGACTTTTTCAAGGACGCGAAGTAACAGATTTGCTCCGAAAGTAGCATCACTTTGAGTTATTGTAGTTGAGTTTCCGGCATCATCTGTAGCTATTACAGAGCCCCCATATTTATGACCATCTTGTGAGTAACTGGATTTGCTAGGCGCCGGGACTGCTGCTTTATACTCTCCTGTAGATGCATCAAACGTCAGATCATATGTCTGACCATTAAATACATACTGTGCTGTTTTTACTGCCATTTTTCTTTTCTCCTTATGCCTCTACGATGGCATCTTCATAGCCATCTGTCTTCAGAATGGTATCAACTTCCTCTTTCCAGTTCTTATACAGGCTTGTACGAACGAAATAAGCTCTATACTTCTTCTGACCTGCTTCTGTGCTCTTGCCTGCTTCTTTCATAATCCTTCTCGCAATAAATGTTGCCATATCTTTCATCCTTTCTTTTCCTTTCTATCTACTTAACATTTTCAAGTGCTGGTAAGATATCTGTTAAAATGGTGTCTACTGTCGCGGATAATTCTTTGTTTTCCTCAGCCAGTCTCTGATTCTCTTTCTTCAGAGCTTCCATCAGCTCTGTCGGAGTCTGTCCAACCTTATACATGACTACGCCGAGTATTCCGGCTGTGTACTTCACAATAGCGTCCTGGTTGGTGTAATTCTCGTATGTTCCAAGAGTCTCTCCGCGCTCTGTAACGGTCATTCTCTTGGTTGCTGATGCATCATTGAATTTTTTCTTCAGCTCGTCTTCTGTGATTGCAATGGTTTTGATCAGAAGTCCTCCATCAGCCTGAAGGTCTGCTGACTGGATTTCTAATTCTGATGCATTGTTGAATATCAGTTTCATGATTTCCTCCTTTCTGTGCGATGTCGCACAATATAAAAAGAGCCTTTCGGCTCTGGTTAACATGTTTCTATATAATAAGCGCATGACATATGAGTGTGAATTGCATTTATCGCAAGGAAGTCTCTCCTTTCTTATTTTTTATGGGTGTCATGTGCTTATTTTCCTTAACTAAATAGCAATAGCATAATTGAATCTGGTCATAATGATAATGGATATTATCGCAAATACGCTGATGGCACACTTGAAATGTGGGGAAGTAAACGTTTTGAGGATATAAATATGCAAACTCCAGATAATTGGAATTATTATTCTGGTGGAAAAGTTAATGTTCCCCTCCCAATGGAATCCAAAACCTGGGTTTCAGTTATAGCAACAGCAGCCGGATCATGTGCTCCTTGGATTTCAATTCCATTAAATGGGTTTGGAACAAAGTTATTTCAAGCATGGATATATTCTTCAAGCAAATCTGCAAGCGAAATAATAACGATTTTTTGGCGTTGCTTTGGAACATGGAAATAGTTTGCCTATCGCTGCTTCTGACTAAAATGCTTATGGATATATGTAAACCATTCTGTAATTAATACGAACACTACAGCTTAGCTTTTGTGAAAAATACTGATATAAGTGCCCTTGCCAATTTTCTACCCCTAAAAAGCGTGTATTCGTAGCTTCGTTATCACCGTTATATGTATTTATGCTGAGTCGGGTTAAATAATATGAATTACCAAAAATTTCTCTTAGCTTATCTTTGTCAAATAAGCGTGTATAATCTGTGCCTTGAACTTCTTTGATAATACTGCCAGATACAATTTTTATTTTCCCGTCACACAGGCTACATATCTGATATTCATTATCATTTTCTATGATGTGTATTGTTTTGCTATTTAGTGACGCAAGTTCTTTTTCCAATTCCTCATTGGTTTTTCTCAGCGTAAAGAGCTGTTCTACCGCCGTGATGCTCAGTCCCTCTATCTTCACCCTGTACAGAGGAAGTTCTCTCACCTTTCCCGCCTTGTATAGGTCTTCTTGTACAATTTCTGGATCCGTTGCTGTTGTTCCTGCCGTGCCCTTTTTGACTTCACATGTGTATGTATCGATACCGCCGGTCCCGGTTGTTTCGAATCTTGCCACAATGATGTCGTTTCTGTTCTTGCCACTCTGTCCGTTTTCGATTTCGCAATCAATATAATCCCCGTAAGGGATACGGGCAAAATGTCCTCCTACACAGATAATTCCATCTGCAATTCTTACTTTGTTATTTGACAATACTGTGGCTTTGCACGATTGCCCGTTGGTAGATACTCCATCTCCGCCAAACATGCTCAGGTAGATGGACGCGTCATCTTCCGCGTATATATGCGCCTCGTCTGCTGTTGGAGTATTTACTGTGATTGGTTTTAATCCAGACATTTAATCATCTCCTTTCACTTCATAATCTATCGTTAGCTGTCCATCGTTGATTTTTAATATTTTCTTTTTAATTGGCTTCATGACTGTCGTATCTGTGACTTCGTCATACCCAGCTACAATGTCGCCGATTTCCAAGTCTACATCTTCTATCGTCATTTGACATTTTTTATAGTTCTGCAGGTCTTTCAATCGTTTCGTGCCGTCTTGGCGAAGCTGATTTGCGTCTGCGCTTGTGAATATGTAGACTGCTGCCACTTCGTCCAATCCATAATAATATTGCTCATCACCTATCGTTCCATCCTCTTGTACATACAGGTGTAATATAGTTCTGTCTTGATTCTCACCTTCTCCAGCGCACACCAGATGGTTGACGCCAGCTCTGTAGTCTTCTATATCCAGATTAATGCTACATTCCTGATCATATTCTTCATTAAGAATCTTCTTTTCTTTTGCCCCTATCTGCACATATCCATATTCCAGCCCTTCTGGCTGAATATATTTGATATCCAGTCGGTATCCGTACTGATCCAGGAGCTTCATAATGGCATCATATAATGTTACATATCGGTCTACTGACCAATTCTGCACCTGTACTCCCGTATTTTCTGCTGACACCGCAAACAGGTCTTCGAATCTGTCTCCTATTAATGTTTTCAGCGTTTCATTCAGCTCTCCTGAGAGTATTAAATGTTCCTGCCCTAAGGGAGGTTCAACTACCTTGTATTCAAGCATCCCTCTCCATGTTGGACCTGAAAACACTACCTCATTACTTTCTGATATGGATTCTATATTTTTAACGATTCCGCCGTATTCTGTTCCTGGAATGTATACCCTTCCCTTATATCCGATAGACTCTCTATCCCATTCTGATTTGGGCAAGCGTATTTCAAAATCGTTTGTATCACCATTGTCCAGATCTACTTTTGCTGTTTTATTCAGCTCTCCGTATTCTTCTCCTGTTGATTTTGCAGTGATGAACATTAATTCTTTTTCCTCCGGTATATCTGTTACAATCATCTCCATTTCGGTTCCCCTCTCTCCTCGTAAATAATTAAGTCGAAATCAAACTTGCCTGTCCATGATATAGGTTGTCGCCCCGGATCAATTTTTCTGAAAAAGTTTCTTCCTTTCTGACGATTATGATACAGATTTTCCCGTTCGCCATTCTTTGTCACTTTTATGATGGTCCTGCTCCTGCTGTCAATGGCAAGGTATTCATCCTCTTCCAGTATCACATTCACCAGATACGGTACACCACCTATTGTGACCATTGGATTTACCGCTGGTCCGTAAATGATCAACTTGAAATTCGAATTCGTAAAATGTGGATTGATTATGTAAGTGCTGTTCATTCCATTCGCATATCGATACGGATATCTTCCATGATATCTCTTATTATCCGTACTGCTTACACCGAAACTATGAAATGTATATGGATTTTCTCCGACCCACATTGGGTACTCCACGGCAAGCGTTAGGCTTACATCTATATATCCCGCTTCCGGTTCCCATTCCGACTTCTCACTAGCCGTCACATAGCAGTTGAGATACATACCTCCCACGTATAATCTTCCTGGTGTCTTTTTTAAGACGTCAATGTCTGTGATCTCATGCAAATAATCAATTGCCTCTTCATAGTTTTCTACACCATAATTTACAATGCTTAATGTCAGTGTTCTTTCTTCCAGGTCTTTTCGGATATTGGTGATTTTTCCACCTCCGCCAAGTCTCTGTTTACTTTCATAGTTCCATTTGTATCCGAACAGCTCTCCTGTCTGAAGCATGTATGGCGGTTCCAACAAGTCAATCTTCTCATTATTGCTATTTACATAATAGATGTCTTTCACTGCTGTACCTCCCGCACAAATCTTCCACATTCGCGTCTGTCCATTACCATTTTTATTCCATCAATGTTTTTTGCAAATTCTTCAGATGCAATTCCTGCAAATTCTGATGCCAGTTTCTGAATATCTGAATCCTGTATATAGGCTTTTACAGATTCGTCCTTTCGTTTCCACAGCTGATCTTCTTTGACCCTCACGGCTCGGATTGCCTTTTCTGCCGACCGGTTCGTCTGGGCGTTTACTGTCGTTTGAACCATTGCCATTGTTTCCGGGATATTCAGTGTCTTGATTTTGTTTTGCAATGTTTCTAATTCCAAAGCGCTCAGTGTTCTTTCTGACAGCTTTTCAGCTTCCTGTACTGCCACATCTGCGTTTTCCTCAATTCCTCCACCAAATCCAAGGTCGAAGTTCTTGCCGGACTTTTTCGTTTTCCTCGACGGGGAATGTTCGTCAAGTGTTCTTCTGACTGCGTTGTAAGCTGCTGATGCCAGCTCTGCTGCCGCTGATGCGGCACTTCTTACCCAGGAGCCGATACCTCTAACGAATCCGGAGCCAAAGTTAGAACCCGGTGAATAACCATCGGCTGATTCTGCCCCTGATTTTGCATTTGATGCAAGTGCACGTCCTTTTGCGCCAGCTTCACTGGCTTTTGCTCCAACTCCTGCGGCATATCTCGCACCGAACATACTGCCTGCTCCGGAAGAGTCTATACTTCCAGCTCCTTCGTTGGCTGCTGTAGCATTAGCACGCCCGGCATTCTTAGAATTTCCTGTTTTAGACTGTATTCCTAGTCCGAACAGATTCATAATCTTACTTCCGATACTTTTAGCACCTTCCAATACTCCGCCACTTTGCAAGGAATTCAGAAAGTCTGTAATTACACTATTTCCTTTTGTGCTCAGCTCTCCAGTGCCCTGTTCCAGTCCTTGTACTGCTCCTGGCCATACATTAGAAAATATCTCTTCCACTTTTCTTGATGGAGAATGTACTTCCAGTGCTGTCCTCAAAGACTCCAGGAATGCATCTGCTCCCTGTTCTGCCGGATCTGCCAGGTCTTCAAAACCTTGCAGTCCTTCCAAGGCTCCATACCAGGCTTGTGCGAATGTATCTTTTGTTTTGGAATCCAGGCCGTTGAAACCGTTAATAAAACTGTTTAGGTCTGCCTGTGCTTCGGCGTCCAGTTTTCCGTCCAAATCTGCCTGTGCCAGTGCGCTTATCATTGCCGTGTTGGCTTCTGGTCCTATATCTTTGATTCCCTGTGCAATTCCTCCCGGAAGCTTACTAAATTCATTGATGGAATCAACTGCAGCTTTTGATAATTGCTGAAATGTACTATCGGCCATATTGAGCGTACCATCTTGTACAAGTTGCATGGTGCTTATCATAGAGTTTGCAGTGTTGTACATCTCGTCACGCGCACTCTGCGAACTTGCAAGGGTTTCTTCGTTGAAAGAGCGATAGCCTGTGATCACCTTATTCAGTGCAGCTTCTATCTGTTCTGAACTTCCAGAAGCCATAGCTTCGACCAACGCATCGTAATTGTTGACCTCTGAGGATAGCTGTTCCATGGAACTTCTGGTGTTGTCCAACTGCTTTTCCAGTTTTTCCTGTTCGCTTTTGGCTTTATCAACCGCATCCGAGTAACTTGGTAACTCTTTTGCTCCTCGTTTTGCTGCTTCTTCCCAGTCATCTTCTGCCTTGGCTACTTTTTTCTTCTGTTCTTCCAAGGCTTTGCTGACTTCTTTATATTTTTCCGCGGCATCTATAGACTTCTGATAGGACTCTGCCATCTCGTCTTTCATAGAATCAATGGTCGCTTCTGCTTTTTTCTGTACAATCAATTCTTTGATTGCTTCGACGGTCTCTCCATATTTCTGGATTACTCCGTCTGTCATTTCTATCTCGGTGCCGAGTGCTTCTGACAACTCCCCGGTGATTACCTTTGCTCTCTCTTCGTATCCGGCTTTCACCTGACCGTTTGCATCTGTGATAGACTGCAGCTCAGACAACAGAGCGGAATATTTATTGTATTCCCGGTCAATGCTTCCAATCGCTTCCTCTCTCGCCTGTCTTTCTTCTGCAAGAGTATCTGTAATCTCCTGACTGGATTTTAGTGCTTCTTTCTGGCTGTCCGATAGCTCATATTGTGCCTTCGCCGCATCACCTGTCGCTGCTTTAATCGCATACATGGCACCTACCAGAGCTGCTGCCGCTACAACGATTGTTCCTATTGGATTCGCCGTCATTGCAACATTCAGCTTTGTCTGTGCGGCTGTCCACAGACTCGTAAGTCCTGTTGTTGCAGTAATCTGACCATTGTACACCGCCATGAGCGTCTGACGCGCTGTAAGCCCTCCATTGGTCGCCATTAACTGCAATGCATTGGCTTTCTCCATTTTATTGAGTACTAAGGTAGCCGCTGCATTCGCTTTTACAACCTTTGTCGTTACCTTGCCAATTGCTGAAAATGATTTCATTCCGGCTGCTGATGACACTACAAGCGGTGATAATGTTCCGAAGTTCTTAGCCAGGAACTTCACTGCGCTTGCCGCTACTGGAAGTGTTGTTTTTGCAAGCTTACCGCCTACATTCACGATTTCCTGTATTGGCCTTACAACTCCGGCTGCTTCGTCACTCATTCCTGCGATTTCATCTGCAGTATCATTGAATATCTCGCCAGCTTCCGCTACAACTGCATTCAGTCCGCCAGACTGGAACGCTTTTGACAGACAGTCGATACCCTCTGTTCCTGCATCTACTGCTTTTTTGAGTGGTGTCTGTATCTTTTCATAGATTGCAATACCGAATCCTTCTAATGCGGATCCAGCTATTGTAAGGCTTCCTTTAAGATTATCATTCATGGTGTCTGCCATTTGCTCTGCAGCACCGTCTGCATTGTATATTGATGTCTTTAAGGCATTGAAATCCGCATCAGATGCATTCACAATGGCAAGCAGTCCGGACATTCCTTCCTGTCCTGCCAGTGTAGCAGCGTATTGTGCTTTCTGTGCCTCTGAAAGTCCAGAAAAACTCTGTCTTAGATCCCCCATAAGGGTATCCAGCGATTTTGTCTTTCCTTCCGCGTCAGTCATGGAGATTCCCAGGTCTTCCATTGCCTGTGCCATAGCATCTGTCGGTTTTACAAGGTTCGTGAACAGCTGTCGCATTGATGTTCCAGCCTGACTTGCCTTAATACCGGAATTGGCCATAAGCCCGATTGCTACCGCACAGTCTTCTACGCTGAATTTCAACGCTCCTGCCACGGGTGCCACGTACTTGAACGTCTCACCCATCATTGCAACATTGGTGTTGGAGTTTGAAGATGCTTTTGCTAAAACGTCTGCAAAATGCGAGCTGTCTGATGCTGCCATTCCGAATGCGGTAAGGGCATCTGTTACAATATCTGATGTTTTTGCAAGGCTTTCTCCTGAAGCTGCTGCCAGATTCATGATTCCATCAATACCACTTAGCATGTCTTTGGTCTTCCAGCCCGCCATAGCCATGTACTGAAAGGCTTCCGATGCTTCTGTAGCTGAAAATTTCGTCTTGGCGCCCATCTCTTTTGCTTTTTCAGTGAGTTTGCTTAATTCATCTCCTGTTGCTCCTGAGATAGCAGATACCTTTGACATTCCCGCTTCAAAATCAGCTCCAACTTTAATTGAATAACCTGCCATAGCACTTAGTGCGGCTGTTGCCGCGCCTGCTGCCACTTTCGTTGCTGTCATCGCCTTATTTGCGAATGATGAAAACTTGGACATTGCCGCTTCTGCTTTTGCACTGTCCAATTCGGTCGTGATTCGGATTGTTCCGTCACTGGCCACTTTGCGTCACCTTCTTTCGGTACGCAAAAAAAGCACAGCCTTTCGCTATGCTTTCATTGCTATTTTATGGGGTGACAGGAGCTTACGCCTGTCATTCCTTACCCCTGCTTCCTGGATTTCACATATGCTATCCAGGAAGCATTTCTTTGCTCTAGTGTCATTTTCTTTTTGTCTTTACTAAGGCTATAGAGTTTTTTCATCTCATTGATGTATGCTCTTCTATCTCTATCCATGCCAGATGTGCTTACCTTTCGGTAATACATTATTTTCTTCATCTGCGTCTCTTCGTTTAGGGAATCGAACAGAGCTTTGAATTTCCACCAATGCAGATCCTGTATTTCTGTAAGGTCTATATCGTACTGCTCTTTGAATGCTGTATAGATATATGCGGCATCTTTTGAGAATGAGTACGCTGGTTCTCCTGTGCTTTTTCTTACATACCGTTTCTTTGTCTCTTCCTGCTCTTCCACGCGTTCTCCGCAGCCGTAGAACCAGAGGATTTTTTCTATCGCCTCCGGAAGATTCTTCGGAATCCACGGATAATACAGAATCAGCATTTTCAGTATTCGCTCTTCGTCTTTCATGTCTGAATTCAGAAGTGCATCTAACTGTATCCCTACCCGAAAATCTGTGTTTATCGGAACTTCTTTCCCGTCTATTACAACTTTGGAAGGAAGTTCCTTTGTAATCATGTCGTAGATCATTTGCTAAACCTGTCAATCAGTTCCTGCTTTTTCTCTGTTACCTTTGGTGTAACGTGTTTTTCATATATATCATACATCTCTTCCAGGATATCCATACACTCCAGAAGATCTGTGCTTTCCCCAAATACTTTTTTCGCCTGCTCTTCTCCGAAAATGTCTGTTACATAATCAATGACTGCCTGGCACTGCATTCTAATTCCGTCAGATCCTCTTTCGCATTTTGCTGCTTCATTGAATGTTTTTACTACTTTGTCAAATCCGTCTTCATATCGTTTCGATACTTCCGGATTCAACAGATTCGCTTTCAGTGTCTGTCCCTGTAATACTACTTCAATCATTATCTTCCTCCTCTACCGCTTCTGTTGATACGCTGTTTGTCTCAGCCTCTGTTCAAGAAGCTGAGTACTCAAACTCCTCCGGTGTCTTTCCCTGTTTCTTGAACTCAATGTTAATGGAAGAAGATTCTCCGGCATTTCCTGAACCGTCAGAATTTACGATAATGGAACACTGTCCTTTTTCTCCTTTTCCGTTCAAAATATTAAAGTACAGGTAGTTTACAACAACCTTGTTTCCTGTGCCGTATTTTCTCTCGTGAGCCAGGCAGTAATCCTGAGCTTCGTCGCCAACATATCTGTCTCCTGTCACTGAGAATGATCTCTGCGTTCCTGTCTTCATTGTGTTCTGTCCTGCACGGATATAGGTCTTATCCTGTGTGATCGGATTCAGGTTAGAATCCAGTCCGGCAATTCCCATCTCCACAACCACAAAATCTGCCGGTGTGGTTGCTGTCTTTCCTCCTGGGTTTGTGTCAATGGCAAACACATAGTCGTCATTGGTTACCCAGCCTTCATAATTCGCGTCTATGGTATAACCTTTCATTAACTCGCTTAATTTCATGTTCTACTTCTCCTTCTCGAAATATACAACCCTGCATGGTATCTGGTACTGCGCAAGTGCATTTTCCCAGTCTACCGTCGCAAGGTTCGGCATGTTCTGTAAGTTCTCAATTTTCTTAATCTGGCACTGTTCCCCGAAATCCGGGTAATTCTTTTCCCGGTTCTGTTCCTCAATCCAGTCCATGAATTCCTGTCCAACTTTCATAGCCTGCATATTCAGGTCGTCCGTATCCATGGAATAATGCCATGTGATCAATATGGTGAAACCATATTCCTTGTCTGCAGCTCTTATATACTTCCTCAGTACTCTTCCGGAAAAATTCGTGATAAATGATACGGAATGCGCCTCGCCATCTGCAAAGTTAAACGTCATATTCGCTTTACAGAGTTCATTTATTTTATCTCTGACATATTCCGTCATGATTTCATGTTTATTCATCGTTTACTCCTTATGTATGCCTGTACTGCTGCCGTATAAGCTTCCATCTTTGCTGCTTTCATTTCTTTTTCCCACTCTGCTGTTGCAAGTGGGTGTCTGGCTCCGCTATGATTCAGGAACCGGTCTGTCACAACTTTACTTTCACCTTTTTTCGCCCAAGGACTTCCCGTGATTCTGGACACCATGACATAACCTTCATGCTGGAAGTGTGCATAAGGTGACAGATAATGAATGACTCCTTTATCTCCTTCCACGAATGTTCGAACATTTGAAGACAGAACCATGTTCTTTGCCGGAACATATGGCGTCATTAGCCTTTTTGCTTCCTGTGCCATGAATAGCAGCGTTCTCTTCCCTCCGGTCGCCTCTGTTGTGATTATCGGTATCGGCTTATTCCATTGGAAATGTATATCCATCTAACCACCTACCCTGTAATGTTTCTCACACATGTGAGAGGTGTTGTCCGAAAATGCAGTGACCTCAAATGCTTCCGGCTTCCATCTGTTCAGCAGCTCCGATGCAGTGTTCGGTGTTTTTCCGGTGATTTCTTCCTGGCAGTCACCTTTTACTACAATGTCGCCTATGTTGAATGTGAAATAACCTGCTCTTTCTTCTTTTGAGAGTTTTGTATATTCCCTGTACGGAAGATACTGTGGAGACTGTGCGATTCTGGCGGTGTACACACTTGCCATGCTTGCAGTTTTATCTCCGTTCGTTCTTCCCATTACACACTTGAAGAAACACTTATCCACTGTCGAACGATGCCAGGTGTTCTCTTTTTCACCACTATCTTTTGCTTTTACGCAATTGTATATGGTGATTGTCTGGTTATAGTTCGGATTCATGCCTACCTCCCACTGTATAGAAGCCCTGTGTCTGCCAGATGCTTATATAAAGTCTCCTGTATCTTTTCTTTTCTCTTGGATTCTGTGTAGATGGAATTGGACAGGTCGTAAGTACCCGTCTCTCCATCGTTTCCGAAAGAGGCTAACGGTCCAGGTGCGTCAGATCCAGAATACCTGTCGTACTTACACAGATATTCTGCGACGTCGCACACGCAATCTTTTACCTCTTCCGGTATCTCATCCAATCCTCTGCATCGGTTGAATGTAATCTTATCCACCTCAGCTCGCGCCTGCTTTTCATAATACAGATAGTTGCGTTCTGCAATTACTGGCTCTTTTCCAAGGAGGTATTCCTTTTCATAGTATTCGTAATCTGCATACATAACGGTCTCCTTATGAGAAGTCTACTAACAGGCTTGTGTCCAGTTCCTTGATTCCATAAATACAATCGAAAGAGACTGTATCTTTCTTTGTTTTTGGGTCGTAATCCATAACTACGCGTACTGCAAGTCCGTTTGCAGATGCGATATGGGCTTTTGATGCACCCATCGGAAGTTCCAGCTGTCTTGTTACAAGAGCAATACCATTTCTGTGGAACCCTAATGCATGAGCCTTGTTAATTACCTTGACTGGTGTTGCAGTTTTAATGTCTGCTGGAAGATTCTGATCTACTTTCAGCGTTCCTGCTCCTCCTGTAAGAGTGAGTGCCTCTGTTACTGTATATGTGTAACCATTCACAATGAGCTGATCTCCTGCCGCAATTGTTCCTGCTTCCGGTTTTCCTTCCGTCACATTAAGTTTTGTAGTATCTGCAGTTCCTGTTACTTTATATTCTGTAACCGTTCCTGGCTTATCTGCTGCAGAATGCGGGCAATTTTCTGTAGAATATGTCTCACATGTGTATACCCTTCCGATTTCTGCATCACGGAGTGCCTGTGATGTTCCCGCATAGCACTGTTTTGCGAAATTTTCGAGGGTATTATACTTGTACTTGATCTCTGCCGGCAATACAAGACGTCTGTTCTGCAACGGTGCGTTCGACATATCGAGCGCTTTTCCTACTCCTGCGATATCTGTAATGCTCGGTTTTGCTGAAACTGTTGCGGATTTAGCTGCCATCTGAATTCCAACAGCTAAAAGATCCTGGTCGATTGCCTGCGCAATTGCAGATAATGCCGGTGCAACTACCTGAGTAGAAAAATCTTTAATGTCGAGTGTTAATTCTTTCGCTCCAACCTCTACAGTAACATCTCTGAAACGATCCATCTTTACAACTGCCGAACCTTCGGTGATGTTCTGGCTGTGTACCTGCCCTGTAAAGTTCTTTGCTGAGAATCTTGCAGGCTTTCTGATGGTAATGCTGTCTCCTACTTTTACAAATTCTTTCGAATAGTCTCTGTGTACAAGATTTGCCATGGTGAGCTGGTTCTCCAGTACCATGAGTGCCTCCTGTGCAATGATTTTTGGTGTTAAAAATGTATTTGGCATTTGTTTATCCTTCCTTTCCTATTTGCCCTCTCTCCATGCTCTATACTCTTCATAGGACATTTCTTCCGGGTTCTTTCCTGGCGGTGTGACAGTCTGTCCGCCTGTCTGTCCAATTGGGTTGTTGATTGGCTCATCGTCTCCGAACATGTAGGCATTTTCTTCCTTGCATGCATTGACTGCTGCCTGCACGTCTGCAGTCTGGTCTTTGCTTTCCATTAAGCTTGGAATATCCAAAAGCGCTTTGATTGCTTTTGTGTTTCTTCCACCTAATGTCGTGATTGCTGCGTCCAGAATTGCGTCGAATTTCATCTGTGCAATCTGATTTTCATATTCTTCTTTCTGTGTTCCCATTTTTGTGGTGAGGTCAGCTAAATCAGTCTGTAACTGTTTTACATCCACCCCTTCAAAGCCTCTCAGCGTCTCCTCTGCCTCGTCAAGCTGGCTTCGCAGTGTGTTTCTTGCGGTATCTGCCTCATCATACTTGGCTTTGCTGACATATTCGCCTTTATTCAGGTCAATCAGCTTCACCTGTTTGTCTTTGTTCTCTGGTTTCTCGTTGTACCCTTTGATGAGATTTACGAATTCCTCATATCTGTCTCCAAGTACTGCTTTCAAAAAATCCATATTCTTTCCTTTCCATTGTGTTTTTGTTTTTATCTGCGGTGTCTTCCGCCCACAATACGTTGTTTATATCTCTGTTCGCAAGAGAGCGTTAGTTTATATGACTTCCCGGTCAAAATTGTATAAAAATAAGACGCATAACCCTGCGTCTCAACGGGAGATATCTGGATCACCGCCTTCCTAGGCAACAATGCTCTTGATTCCATAAGCTAATGCGCTGTCATGCTCAATCACACAACCTCTTGCATCTTCCCACCCCTGCGCAAAATACGCCACATCTGCTCCTGACAGAAGTTCCAGGGATTTTCCAGGGAACCACAGTGGTTTTGCATCTGCGGGTGCTTCCTGGAAGAAGGAATCAATCACTTCTACCGGTTCACCGATCATTTCTTGTGCAAGCTCAATTGCTTTCTTGCGTTCTGCCAGAATATCTTCATCTGACTTACCTCTCATAGGCTGACTAATAAATAATTTTTTCACTTTTTCTCACCTCCCCACCTTAAAAATGGATATAAAAATACCACCGGCCATATTGACTGGTGGTACCTATTTCATATTTTGAAATTTTATTCCCTTTTTACATTCTTTTTCGTAGGGCTCCTCAAAAACCGCATCTGGGATTCCATCTGGAAATGCTTTGCATTTCATTTTGTTCGAATCTGTAAAACAGTGTTTGCATATCATGCATTTTGGAACTGCAGAACTATTTCCTCCTCCAAGGAAGGATGTATTTTTCGATAAGTTTCCTTGCTTCATCTGGTATCCTTTCTCCATTCCTGTATCTGACGAATGCTTCCGCCAGGCATTCTCTTCCATCTTTTGTTCTGTCTGCATATTTTGAAATTCCCGGAACGTACTGACCTTTTATTTTTTGAACCATGTTCATGTATTCCGTTGCAGTAGTGCAATTCTGGAATGGAATGATATGTGCTATTTCATGAGCAATACAATCTTCGTAGTTTTTCTCTGCAAAGTATCCATCAGAATGTTTTGCTCTTATTCTTTCTTCAAGCTTATTATAATCTATTGAATAATCAAATACAATCCCATGTTTTAACACGCCGTCTTTATCCAAATACGCTCCTGTTAAGAAGAAATCATGTCCATTAAGCTTTTCGCCCTCTATCGAATCCAGGTAGATGATATATTCTTTCTCCAGCTTCTTAAGTGCCTGATTTATTTTCGTTTCAATATCCTGATTCAATTTTGCTTTCTTTACCACTTCCTGTGGGATAGACAGCTTCATTTCACTTAACTTTTCGCTCTTCTTGGCAATCTTAGTAGATATTCTTCCAAGTCCATCCATGTAGATCCGGTCTCTCTGCTCCGGGAGCTTCATGGTCTTGGAGAATCTCACGTATTCGTTCATGGTTTGGTTGTATCTCGCCTTTGCGCCCATGATTTCCAGTTCGTTTAAGCTGCCTTCTTTCATCAGCTTAATGTCCTGTCTGTATTTTCTCATGGTCAGTTCCATTTTTCTCTGATACTGTAATGCCTGATATGTATTATACTCCTTGCCGTAGTATGGTGTTGTCTCATTTTCCCTCGCCACCATATCTTCCAGTTCTTCATCGGTATAGTTCCTTACGGATATTCCAGGAACGAAAGGTTCATACCAGTGGTAGCAATTGGCTCCACATAATCCGGTCACGGTTCCCAATCCGCAGACTGACTGTAATTCCTTATACGGATATACGCGTCCCTGCCATGGCTGATGCGTCGGTCTTGCCCCGATGTGATAAGACACTTCATAAGTGTCAGTGTCCAGATCATCAGCCAATTGCTCATTGATATGCCCAATCACTTGACGAAAACCGGTCATTAGTGCTGTCCTGGAGGCTGAATCTACCCTGTAAGTCCTGCCGGAAGCATATTCCACAGTTCGAAGTCCGCTCCTGGTCATATCCTGTATGACCTTTTTGAGCGCCACATCGTAGCTGAATGCCCCTGTGGTCACTCCAAGTATGGCTTCGTCTAGGGATTTTTGAAAGAACTTAGCTGTGGGGAGGAATTGTCTCTTCCCATTCACGATTCTTGTGAATCCCAGTGTCTGTGAGATATTCTGGAATGTTCCTTTTGTCTGTGTAACTGCTGCCGCAACCGTCGCCTGTATATCCGGGTGCTTTCCAAATGGTGTCTGTTTCTTTCCCATGGAATCATACGTATCCTCGTACTGACCGTAGATATTTGCGGTTGTCTGGTTGTATAGCCTGTCTACTTCCTCATCAGAGGCTTTGAGATATATCTGGATCTGCTTCTTGATGTAATCATCAGAATATCCCATCTGTCTTAATACATTGACCTGATAGTCTGCTGATGATGTCATGGACTTCTCTATGTCCAGGTTCGCTTTTATTCTCCGTACAATATCCAGCATGATGTTTACTTCCAGATTCCTGGCTGCTTTTTCCATCGCAAGTGTTAGTGCTTCGATTTCTCCTTGTGACATCATGGCTTACACCTACTCAATCACATCGGCCGTCTGAGCTACCATTTTCTTGGCTGTCTCTTCGTCCTCTGCATAATGCTTCATACGGTACTCCCATAACTGCATAGCTCCAAGCGCTACATCTGCCCTGTCGTTCTCTCGTTCTGTTGCTTCATCCTCCAGAATACTATCCTTGAACGTGCAACTGAATTCATAACCACTGCGTAACATTGCATTGTAGAATGCAAGCGCATATACCAAATCTTCCAAGCAATCCTTTAAATTGGACTGGATTGCTGCTACCATGTTAAACTTTCTCTTCTTGGCAATCTTGGCTTCTGTGGCAGTCTTATCTACATCTGCAACATCTGACAGATCTCCATAGCTTAAGCATACACTGAACTCTAACTGTCTTAGATGGTAGTTGAGTCCGTTGATGATGTTGGTGTCCCGGAATTCCGGCGACCATTCCCGGTAGAAGTCCTTGCACTCTCCATCCTGAAGGTCTACGGTTCTGTATAAGCGCTCATCGAGATCTGCAGTCTCAAATGACATTTCACCATTCGGTCCAATTGTTGTCTTCTTGACCGCCTGCGGTGTTACCTGTATCGCACGTTCGCCGGATTTGAATTCCCATTTTATGCGCGCATTCTGATTGTCCACCTCTTCCAGTCTGTCAATTCCGGCTTCGTAGATAGATACACCACAAGGACTCCCATCTATCTCATTCTTGATTGGATTACGATAATAGCCGAAGTCCGGCTTATCTATCCCCTGATAGGAAACGCTCTTCGGAAAGTTCTTCCACTCTTCTACAGATTCCAGACTTATCTCTCTTCCTATGTCGTCCTGTGACTTACTGACAAATGCCCGATTACTAATCGTTAGCATGCTATCTATTAAGGTGTGTCTTTCCAATCTGCGGTAGTAATCTTCTCCATCTTTCTTATCTTGAATGAATACTACATCTGTCAACCTGCCTCTTTCATCATAGGCAAGTGGTACGAACTTATCCGCTGTTAGATACTCTACCTTATCACCGCCCAACGGCTTGATGATGAATGATCCGAGTGCTAGCCCAGATTGCAGGTTCTCATTCAAGTCTTGAATCGCTTTCTTGTATATATCATCCAAGCGTTCAATGGATACCTGTGACTCCATTTCATTCAGACACACGTTGGCGAACTCCATACAGATGCCCTGCTCTTTTCTCAATGACGTTACGCTTCCTTTGCACCAAGGTGCTATTCCGATATACATGTTATGCCAAAACTCTATTCTCTCCTGCATGACACTTGAAATGCAGGGCTTTACATCTAATGCCTGTTCTATGCTTTTTGCCGGGAACATCTTTCTTATCACCCCTCTCACGAAGGTCTTTAGTCTTTCGAGCATTACTCGCCCCTCCGTTTCCATATACTGTTTGTTGCATACCTTGTGGCGTCAATCGTGTGATCGTTACCATCTGGGTAACCACTGATGACTTCTCCGTCCTTATCTCTTTCGTACTCATATTCCATGAACTCCTGTGCCGCTACCGGACATCTTACATTGTCAATGATGATCTCCCGGAGTGATTGCAGCCATTTGTACGAATATGTACGGCTGTCCGGTCCTTTGTTTGCCGGACGTGCAAATAATCCGTATGCTCTATAGTCTTCGATAGACTTATTTTCTGCACTATCACAGGTCAATAAATCATTTCCTGTGATTCCGAGCTTGATCAGCTCTTCAGCAGTTTGTTTGTTTCGTTTCTTCTGGCAGGTGTACTCCTGCCAAATGTATAGTCTCAGCCTTGCCGCGTCATAATGAACACGGACAAATGCATACTTGTCTGGATAGAATCCCCAGTCAACACCATTTTTGATGTTATCGAACTGAGCTATCTCTTCATCGGTAATCGCTCGGATTACCAGATTATCGAATACACTTCCTCCGGATCCGTTAGGAACTCCAAGATATTCATTCTCGTAAGCATCTGGGTTTGTCTCTTTCAGGAACTGAGCCTCGTCAATGAATGGCTTTCCAAGCCATTTCTGAGGAATGTCCAGATATGTGCTCTCTGTCACAAGCCTTGTGGCTTTCGGTATCTTGATGTACTTATTCGCCCAGTTGCTTGCACTCTTCGGTGGGTTGAACGTCTTGAAGATATAGGCTACATCTCCACCTCGGATTACAGACTGTTCAATCTTTCTGACTGATTCCGGACCGGTGAACTGGTCTAACTCTTCCAACCACAGGATACCGATATATCCAAATGGTACTTTTATGGATTTCACTTTTCCCGGATCATCTGCTCCACGGAAGTAAATCTTCTGGCCGGTACTCTTTCTCGTAATCTCCAGTGGGCTTACGGTTGCATCGAATTCTTCTGATAGTCCTAATGCATCAATCGCCCATTTCACTTGCTGGTATATAGAACCCCTCATTGTATCGGCAACCTGTCTCATAACTACCGCATGCATTTCCGAATTCTTCATGATCAGATCTATAATGTTCAGACTGACAAATGAGGACTTGGTACTTCCTCGTCCTCCTGGGAAAACATATTCTGTATGTCTCTGTTCCTGGATATCAAAAAGCACCGGTGCAAATACCGGTGCGACCATAGTGGCTGGAATTCCAGTGTATTCTTTTTCTGGCGGTGGCTCAGGCATTATTTTCTGAGTCTCCATCCGAAGCTTCTCTATCCTTGCCTTCTGTTCCGTGGTGGCAAGGTCCATGTGATCGGACAGCCACTGCATAGCTTTCATTCTGTCCGCAAGCTTAATACCTGCGCCGTCTCTTCCCTGTTTTACTTCAGCAATGATTGTACCGTCCACATTTGCAGAATCTTTGAATCTTGCAACATTCACTATTTTTGTGAGCGTTTTTTCTTTTCCAGTCTTTTCGTCTTTAATCTTTGCAGGTCCATACATTGTCATCACAGGAACTTCCTCTGTCCCGAATTCCATGTAATCTGTGATGTCTGAAAAGGCTATGTCCATATACTTTTGAAATATATCTGCTTCGGATAGCAGCTCTCTATTGAGCTTATTCTGCTTTAGGCTTTGGATTTCATTTTTTATCTTAGTATTTCTTAGCATTTTGCTGCCATTAACCATGGCAGTTTTATAGCTACATTCATATGTCTTTTGATACGCCTTTGTGGCATTGAAATAGCGCACGTAATATATACAGAAAATCCTTTGTTTTTCGGTCAATTCTGCATTTTCTGACAATTCTTCCATGCACTCTATTTCTGTATCTTTTTTCTGACTTTTTTCTGTCGTTTTTTGTGTGCACACTTTTTTGCTTTTTGTGTGCACACTTTTTTTGTCATCTCGCGACCATTGATACCTGCTTTTCCAGGATTTTACTGTATTGATTGTTACGCCATACTTTGCGGCGATGTCTTTGTACTTCATGCCGTTCAGATAGTCTGCATAGGCATGGTCTGAATTCGGCGCTGTAGCCAAGGATCACCACCTCTCATTCATTTTTATGTTAATGGTCATACGGGAATTGAACCCGTGACATATGGTTCGAAAACCATTGCTCTAACAACTGAGCTAATGACCATTAGAAATGGCAGCAATCAATTGACTGCTGCCACCGTTCGTTTTCTTCTGTTGTTCCCATTTTTTTCAGGCGCGTCTGGGGTCGCGCCTGACTATTCTAAAGGAGGTCCGTAATGACTGTATCTTTTTCATCTTCTGGACGCTATCATATTAACACGGTTTTTTGTCCCGTGATTACCCTTTTTATATTTTTTTTGACAATAACCAGTAGAATCTTCTCCTCTGCTCATAATATATATTCTTGCAGCATGGCATACCTTTGGCATCTCTCAGATACCGATATGTAGCATAATCGCTTGTGACTCCTTCCAGGATCCACTGATATAACTCCGCATCTGTCTCAATGGCAGTCTGCTCAATGGTCTTGCATTTCTGTTCTAGTTCCACTCGTTTGATCGCTAACTGTTCTGTGGCGCTTCCTTGTGGTGGGCTTCCCTGTCCCTCCTTGCCATACTCAATTGCCTTGACGGTATCTGTGAGCGTGGCAAGCTCTCTTCTCCATTCCTGATACTGCATACAGTGATGCTTGAGTTCCAGGAATCTGTGCTTGGAGATATTATATTTCTTTTCATTAATTGGTCTTGTGTCCGGCATATATCCTCCTACGCTGTTCTTCTCCGTACATCTCTCATTGCCTCTGGACTGATTTGCGCGTAATAGCGACTTGTCACAGTCGGATTGGCGTGTCCCATCACTTCCTGAATGATTCCAATGTCTGTTCCCTTATCCTTGAGATTAACTCCCAGAGTCTTTCTGAGCTTATGCGGATAGACTTTACAGTCCATATTCTTGCCTACTTCCTTCATGGCGTTTCTGATGCCACTCTTCTTTAGACGGTTATATGGCGCCTTGTCCCACACGAACAGTGCTTCATTGTCATCTGTGCGACTGTCCAAGTATTTCCGCAAGTGATATCTGGCTACTTCATCTAGATACAGCAGACGATACTTGTAAGACTTTTCACTCATAATCATGATGTCTCCAGTCGCCCAGTCTACGTGATCGATGTTAATCTGTGGAATTTCTCCAACGCGTGCTCCGGTACTTCTGAGCACTTCGATGATGGCTCTGTCTCTCAGAGAGACGCAACCCTCCCGGAGCTGTTCGATCTGTGCCGGCCGGAAGTAATCAATTGGCTTTATTACTTCCTTCATCGGCTCCGTAGCCTCCACCGGATTATAGCTCATGAACTTTTCTTTGCGCATCCATGTGAAAAAGGCTGATAAGTATCGGCGTTCGTTGTTGCATGTGGACGCCTGATTCTTCTTGCCTCCTGCTGCCACGTTCCGCTTCTCATACCAGTCGAGATAACTGTCAATGTCAATCTCGTCCATTTTGTTAAGTGGCTTTTCTATGACACTGGTAAGACGCATAATGGCATCACGGTACTGAGCCTTGGTCTCTGGACGTAAGTTCTTTTTCTTGATCATCATGAGGCTGATGTAATAACGGTTCTGTTCTTCGGTTGATGTCCTGATTTCTGCCGGAAGATTGGTAATCTCTTCCATGTTCACGGCTACTAATTGTTTTTCAATGACTTTTTGCATGATATCTAAGGTCATGTTGTCTACATATCCAGACATCTCGAAGATGATATTATTAATAATTTCGGTTTTGATACTGGCATTATACATAATAGTCCTCCTTGTTTCCTAAGAGGCATTATGGTATAATGCTCTTAGGTGAATGAACAGTAGATATAGTGTCTTGCCGGACGGTCTACTGTTTATTTTTTTTATTGTCAATGTTCACTCACCCTTGACTGCTGCCACAGTTGTTATACTCTTTTCTGGAATTTTTCAAGCATTCTTGCTTTCCAGCCTTCCGGCTGTTCTTCTGGCTGTTCCTGTTTTTCTCTATTGTATAAAAATGATTTTATTTCCCGTTTACACTCTCCACAGTAGCATCTGGCTTTTACCGCGTCTGCTTCAAATGTTGTTGCCAGCGTGTCTGCTGTGCCAAGTATACTTACGCTCTCGGCTGTGATTGCCACTCTATAGATGGTTCCGTCTACAATTGCTTTCCCGCAACGGTCACAATAATATGCCATCATTTTACTCCTCCTCTCCTTATAGTTGTTAGCAAGTCTTCCACTCCCTGAATGTATCCTTCGTGGTATTTGTTAACTTCTTTTATTTGCTGATTGCATCTTCTACCAGCTTCACTCTGTAACCTGTTTGCCTGTTCTTCTATTTCGTCATATTCTTTCTTGTCCATTGCAGCCTCCTAAATCTTATCTCCTATAAGCTTTTCTGTTAATTTCATGTATAAGTCTTTGTATATGTCTCTTTCTGCCGCGACTTTGATGGTTTCGTCTGTGTTTTCTGTCTCTATCTGTGATAATTGTTTTTCTAATTCCTGCTGTTTATCAGTCTCTTCCTTAATTCTGTTTCGAAGTCCATCATTTATTCTCTGTGCCTCACTCAGAGAATCTGTCAGCTCTTTCAGCTTTTCTGCCATAGTGTCGTCGCTTTCTGTGATTCCGAGTGAGATGGATAACCCCTTGTTAATTTTCTCTATTTCCTCGTCCGTACAGGTGCGTATGAATCCGTCAATTCTGTCTTTGCTGACACTTACAACCTGCTCGCATAGCGCCGTAGATGGTAGATGGCATTTTACTTTTGCGTGTGTTGGCAGTGATTCATTTGGCTTTTCTACCAGATATGCCACTTCTACCATGTTCTGACTTTCGTTAATGTCGTTGTTCGACACGATAACCGCAGGTCTACCTGTGTCCTGATTTATTTTTTTGATGTAGAATATGTCTCCTCTATATATTTCCATTGTTTTTTTTGCTCCCTTCTCTGTATTTTTGATAGCTTGAAATGCTGTTGGGTCGTAATAACCGGCTCCATTTCTTTTTGCACTGTCCATATTCCCTCTCCTATTTTCCTGATCTGAGCATGTAGAACAGTAATTCTGTTATTGATCGTTTTCTTGGTCCTGGTGTGCAAGGAATTATTTTATGCAATCTCCACTCTCCAGCCATTGTTGCTTTTGTAAGTGGTGTAGGATTTTCAAATTCGTCCCACTCTTTTCTGCTTTCTGGGATCGCTACCATGATTCCGTAGTACCTAGATGATTCCGGGTTACATTCCCTGATGTGTTCTAAAAGCTTTCCTGAATTTCTGTCTGCGATTAAATCCTTGTAACACTCCATTGTTGTTACGATGTAATTTTGCTCACCAAGAAAATTCAGTCCGTTTCCGCTGTAGATATCTTCCCGGCAACTCTTAATTTCGTAACAGATGAATTGTCCTTTTTCGATTGCTCCTACGGAGCATTGGTTTGGTGGCATGAACTGCATGAAATCTACTCTTTTTACGTTCGTGCTTCCATAATCGATACTGACTTCTGATGCCCAGTATTTGCCTATTCCTTGTAATTTCTTTGTTATCAGCAGATTACTTAAAAAACTAGTTACCATTTTCCTGTTCATTTTCTACTCCTTATATGGTTCTGTAAGCGGTCTCCAAGCTTCTACGGCTATTCCGAAGTCTTCACACGGTACGTCTTCTCTAAGATAGAATGTTCCTCCAATATCGTTTTCCTCGTATTTTCCGACGCTTGGAACGTCAAAACCTTCGCATGATATCAATACATATTCTCCAGTTTTCGGCAATCTTTCACTGCATGGAATCCACTGAGTTTCTTTCAGTGCATGTATCCCCATTTCAATAGCATCTACTGTTTCCTTAGACCAGCCCCATTCAAGATGTTTCACCAATCTATCTATTGCTTGTTGATTATTCATCTTCGCCCTCCTTATACGGTTCCGGCAATCTCTCAATTGTCAAGGTGCTGTTATTTGTTACTTCAATTGCTTACTCCATCTTTGTTTCTTTTCATTAATCGGATATTTTTGTTTTTCTGGGAATAAACTCATTTGATTCGTTACCATCTCTCTTGGTCTGCTTGGCGTATTCCAATTAGATCCACCAACTCCGTCAGCTTCACAAGTCCACCCAGACGCTTTAAGGCTTGCGCCATTTTCGGATTCAAGAATATATGTTATAATTTTTGAATATCCCATTTCTTTTGCGATTCGTGCGGCTCTGCTATATAGAAAACTACATATATCCTTTTCTCCAGTTGTACATAATCTAAGCACTTCTAATGTATTGCCATCGTCCAATACTCTCGATACAGGTCTGCCAACTTGAACCACTCCAACAACTTTTCCATCTATTGTGGCTGCAATTCTAAATTTATCTCTATGAGCTGCTTTGTGATGTCGATGATATGTATTTATATAATCTTGTGCTTCTTTCAGCTCCATAGGTCTTGCTTCTATAGGCATTCGTTATTCCTTTCTGTATTTCTCCAAAATCTTCATCATTGCTTTCATGTGTTCCGCTACTTCCGACAAATCTTCATCGCTCATCTGACCGGGAAGTTGTCCTTCCTCCTCTTCGGATTCCGGATCCGGTGTTCGAATCTCTCTGATTTCCCGAACTGTCCTTTCTGGCTTTACTTCCTCCAACTCAAATGATACCAGTATGTAGCCTTCATCCTCCGGCTACCTCTCGCTGCATGGAATCCATCTTGTCTCTTCTACTACATTTTCCGGGTAATACTGTGGTAGTCTGTCTATTACGCGTTCCATACAGTTATAGCAAAATTCAATTAATTCCTTTTCCTGATAGCCTTCATAGCACTTTTTGGTATCTTGCATATCTTCTTTTAATGCATCAATTACCATGTCTTTTCTAAGATATCCCATTTTCTTCTTCCTCACATTCTATGACTGCAAAATGAAAGCCGCATTCGTCACATACTGCGGTTCCGTCTCCGTAGTATGCGTTTGTTCCCAACGCCTCTCCGCATATCGGGCAATAGTCTATTCTGCTATTGTCGGCAATTCCACATATATATCCTTGCATCTTTTTTTCCTCTTTTCTTAACTTAGTTTTTCTTTCATTGGTTTGCCTTTTTCGTAGACAGTGCAATTATCAGCTGTGCAGTAATGGCTTCTGGAAAATTTATGGAATGCTCCGTAATTACATAAGCTGACAGGATATCTTGCACGCCATTTACAGGTCTTGCATTTTTTTCTATCACCGTTTGAGCCTTTTGGTTTTTCTTTGTGTTTTTCCTTTACTTCCCGCGGCTTTCTCTGTGTTGGGTCTCCACCCTCTCTTCGAATTCCGACTAATCCATCTGCCGTAATTCTATATTGTACCTGTGTTTGGGTAAGTCCCATCTTTTCTGCTATCTTTCTATTGGTCAGCCCCTGTTCTACCAGGGATCTCAGCAAGTCTTTATCATATTCTTTCACGCTGCCGCCTCCCTTCTGTACTTCCGAAAGCTTTTGGCTTTTTCGGCGTGGTATCTGATTAATTCCTCGACTGCTGCCATCTGCGCTTCTTCTACCTGGTGTTGTTCATAGATTTTCAAATCTATGCCCCACTCTTCACCGCCTTCGTAGAGAAGCCACCGGAAGCTTTTGTATACGATATAAGCAAGCTTTTTCTCTCCGTCTACGAGATCGATTTGTGTCATGCTTTCCCGAATCCACTTCATAGCATTTCCTCCATATCCGCTGCACGTCCTTCCCATTTATCTGCTTGTCTCTTGCAGTAATCTATAATGGTCTCAACTGCTGCCATCTGTACCGGTTCAATATCTAACTTGCCGAAGCCTTCCATTTCTCCAATACATGAAAGCCTTGGAAATAGGCTCATCCGATACCACAAGAACCAGCATAATTCCGCTTCGTCCCAGATCAATGCTGCGATTTTTTCGTCTTCTTGATATAATTCCAGACATTCGTCCGATTTAATGGACCACATTTCTTTCTGCGCCTCCTTGCTACAACCATCTTGTTCCGGTCGTCGATATAATAATCTGCATAGACCTTCCGACAGTTGTTCTTATATTTGTTCTTATATTCTGGAATATTGTCATTGACTGCATCAAACTCCAATCCATTCGCCCTGCAGTATATGACTGCCTCCTGCAATAGGTCTCCCTCCCTGTATGTCCAGAGTATAATTTTATCTCCGGACTGCTGCCGTTTGATCAGAAATTGGAATAATTCTGTATTGGGTTCTCCCAGTTTCGGGTATTCTGCTGTATTTAACGTGCCGTCGAAATCTACGGCATATATTTTGTTCATGTGTCTCCTTTCTCCTCCGGCTCCACCGGCCGGAGGGAATCTATGGTTAATAGTGACTGTGATACACTATTGGTGCTGTAGTTTTCTTACTCTTTTTACCGGTAATACGACAAATACTCCCGTGTCTTCCAGGTATACTGTGACTGTATCTGCCAGATGTTCTTTCTCGAACACGATTCCCAGCCTCTCTTTCTCTTCTCCCATCGGAATGCACTTCACATATTCACCCTTATAGAAATCTCGGGAGCTTTTGTCTTTCCTAAGGTTAGAGGTAATTTTTGTAGGCAATATTCATCCACTCCTCTCGTGTGTGATCCTGTTCGTATGCTTCCTGTAGATAGGCGCATAACCTTTCACGGGTTGCACGGCAATTATGTACAGCGTCTTTGCCTTCCTTGTGGTGTCTTCTGCATAGGTAGACTTTTATTCCAGCTCCTTCGCTGCGCTTCCTTCCGCCGCCTCCAAACACTACATGATGGCATTCCGTACACTGGTAGGTATAGTTTCCTTCATCTCTTGCGCACAGATAGCAGATTCCCGGTTCTGTTGCTACAATTGGTTTTGGATGCTTCTGCCTTTTTTTCTTTTTCATTCCCATTGTTTTGGGAAACATCAAGCCATCAGTCATTATCCTCGTCCTTTCTGTAGTATTGGTGCGTTCCGTCCAGCACCTGTTCCTCTTGCTCTGTGTCGAAGAACCATCCGAACATCTTAAATACTCTGTAGCACTCTAAGAGGATTCCTCCATCTTCCTTGTCGTATCTAAGGTTGTAATCCCACGGCTCTTTCTCGCTCATTCTCATGTGTAATAATATGAGCATCTGCTCCATGATGCTTAGTTTTTGTATTTTTTCATTCGCTTCTGCTTTTTCTTCATCGTTGCATTCCCAATCGTGCTTTTCAGTGAAATATTTTATAAAAAGACTTTTGTATACCCCTCCCATCTCTACCAGTAGTACCCAGCACATGTTCTTTACCAACTCTTCGTTCGGTTTTGCTGCTTTCCCGGCAATAATGTCCAGAATTAATTGTTTACGCCTTTCTGTGCTCACTCTTGTGATTTCCTTAAGTTCTTTTTTTCTGGCTTTTCGTTCTTTTTCTTCCTTCTCTCTTCGTTTTTCTGCTCTTGTCTGCTTTTTTATAACTTTTTTCACAATTCTGATACGCTGATACTGAGTTATCCAATATTTCCCTTCTGTATCTAGAATTCCAATATCGTCATCTTTGTTTAGGTCGTATTCAACCACTGTTTTCCATGATCCTGTCCAGATGCCGTTTTCTGCTTCCTTTGGAGCTTTCTTGATGCCTGCTGCCTCTAGCTTTTCTATAATCGCTGTCTCTTTTGCTTTTCTCTTTTCGTCTGCTACTGCGCTTCTGGCGCGTGTCGCCAAGTCCGTGGAGCTGTAGGAAGCTCTTAAGATTTCGTTTCTCTTCTCTACTGATTTTATTTTTTCCAATTCATACAGGTCTTTTAATGTTAACTGGAATCCCTCATCATCGTTCTTTTCTTTCAGGGTGGATTTATCCAGCTTGGCAATGTTAACTCTATGGCGTACTGTGCTCTCACTGAATCCTGTCTTATTTGCAATGTCTTCCACAGTGTCTCCAAGATCTAGCATCATCTGGAAGCCTTCTGCCTGCTCCGGAATCGTAAGGTCTACGCGCTGCATATTCTCGGTAAGCATGGTTCCAACCTGTTCCTTGTAGCTCATACCGGTAATAATACGGCAAGGATACTCTGTGACTGCTGCCATCTTCCCTGCGGAATAACGTCGGTGACCAATCAGAAGCGTATATTCTTCCTCGTGGAATCCTCTCTTGTTGTCCCAGTATCCCGGAATGACGGTTAAATTTTGCATAATGCCATTTTGTCTGATGGACTCAGCAAGCTCTGTAAGGTCTCCTAAGTCTTTTCTTGGGTTATCCGGATGCTCATGTATCTGATCAGCCGGTATGTATATTAATTTGTCCATTCTTTCTCCTTTCAGGTTAGATATTTCTATCTGACCATCACATTCATAATTTTCAAAAACGTCTAATCCCATTTATATTCCTTTCATGTAACACGCCCAAAATGTGTTTGAACGCTTCCCACTGTGATGTCCAAATAACGGCTTCTGTCCAATTGCTTTCCATACTTTCTGAGCCGTGATATCTGTCTCCGCCCACTTGAAAATCAGTACTCCATCTTCTTTCAGAACTCTCATACATTCCTGGAATCCATCATGTAACATTTCCGGCCAGTGTTCGTCCAGTTTCCCGTACTTCTTAACCAACCATCCAGTTTCACCAGCATATCTAAGATGTGGTGGATCAAATACGACCAGCGCAAAAGTATTATCCTTAAATGGCAGATTTGTGAAATCACATTGGATATCAGGATCCACGATACATGTTCGTTCTGGCTGTCCTTGCTCTGATTTCCATATTCCAGTTAACTCTTCTTTCCTGATATCGCAATACACTGCTGCAGGATGTTCTTTGTTGAACCAGATTGTCCTTGAACCACATGTCACATCAAGGATTTTCTTGTCAGTCATTCTCCTTATCCTCCTTTTTCAGGTTAGATATTTCTATCTGACCATCACATTCATAATTTTCAAAAACGTCCAATCCCATTCATATAATCCTCTATCGTCATTTGTTTTGGTGGAATGTCTTCCCAACCCACGCCTATATAATCCAGTACCTTTCCCCAACCGAACTTCTCTCCGGTCTTCGGATTGGTGCAGCACTTATACATCCAGAATTCCCACTCTTTTTCATTGCGTTCCCTGAGCCTGTCAAATCTGTGTGGACGTTTTTCCAAGTGGATTCCAAAACCACACATACTACAGCCTGTACGCTGTGCTCCTGTTGTGTATAGATCGCCATTGTCTTTTCTGGCAATCTCTCCGTATATTTTCGGAATAATGCTGTCTACCGGAACATATTCTTTTAGTGTTCCGTCTGCATTCTTCCCATAAGGCTGTTCGTGGAAAAGTGTTTCAAAAACATCTAAGTGTTCGTGATACCATTTGCCCATTTCCATTGCTAGCTGGAGAAGATCTTGCCTTAAAAATATGGCAAACGGTGCTGACCGGATTACTCCTTTTCCGTAGTAGTTGCAACCATGTTCTATCAGTGATTCTTCACGTTGACCGCCTTCAACTGCCATTAATCCCAAATACGGATAGCTTTTATGTGTTTTCGCCCAGTCATCACATGGCTTTTCTTTTAACCAATAGCAACACTCGTTGCTGACCTTAATTTCTTCGTCTGGTTTTCCATAATGGACATTTTCATTCTCATTTTCGTATCCTCCGAACAATTTGAGCCATTTCTGAGGGAGCTGCATTCTACTATTCTTGGCATAGTGCCCCTGTTCCCCGCATTCACCAGTGATAATGGCATGCCGGACCGTCTTATTGTTTTCCGTTGGATTCTGCAAAGTGTTGATTCTTCCCGCGATCTTTTTGGAAATTACCGGAAATCCGACTTCATTCAGTACTTGAACTTTGGTTTTATATGGTTTTACAACTTCAAGTCCCAGTGCTTTGTGCACTTTCTGAATACTTTTGTCTTCCAGTATCGATACGGAAATTCCTGGTACGTCAATTCCGATACTTTTGAGCCATATGTATAGCACAATGCTGTCCAATCCGCCTACACTTACATGACACCCGAATCCCCTGTCAGTCATCTCTTCTTGGAATGCCTTTGCCATATGTGCCTGGCGCCACAGTTTTTCTTGATAGGTTAGATTCTGAAGTTTTGTAAATGCAGCTCTTTTCTCTATCTTTTGCTGTCTCCACTCTTCTCGTGTTAAGTCGTTACTGCTCATTTATCCTCCTTCGCCATTTTAATCCCATGACTCGCCGTGCCATGAATTAATCTTTCTGCCATTTTCGGCAGCATACCCGTTTCCAGCATTACTTCATACAGATTCTTCGTGATTGCTCTGTATTCATACAAGATGTCCTCTCCGCCTCCTTCGATTTTTGTGCTCGTGCACCTTCCGCTTACCTCGCTTCTAATCATCTTTCTCTCCTTTTCATTTCCGTGTCCAGCCATTCGCTATAGCTGTGTCTTCCTTCTTCTGCTACAATTAACTGCCCTCTTGTACGCACATAGACCTCTTCCCATAACTCTGCGTGCTTGATCGGCTCGCCCCTGGCATTCAAATAGTTATTGCCCGCCCATTTCTCTAACTGGGTGCCGAGCATGTTCATGACGAAACGGTCTTCTGTGTGGATATGGACTTCACAGCTCTGATTAAGCCTGTCCAGTGCGTCAGACAGTGACCTTAATGTCGCCTCGTGATATGTACCGAATATATGCCCGAATCCGTTTACGGTTTTCTCCTCACCGTTCTTTATGCAAGCTACCACGTAACCGTGCCACCTTTCGTCTTTACTAAGGCTGGCAGTACTTTGGGCAAGATAAATATCTACTTTGTACATTCCTGTTCCTCCAGTTCTCTCACCTTGTCTCTTGTAATCTCTGTTGCGACTAAAATAGCGTGATTTGCAAACTCTTCGCACGGTTCAAATTTCAAAATATCTGGCTTTCCTTCCAGCTCTACTTTGCGATTATAAACATTGCAGTATTCTTCTACGCGGTAACGGTCCACCATGTATTTTTTTCTTTCCGTATCTGCTTCGATGCGGTCTCTCATGACCATGACCGCTTTTGCGATTGCCATATCTGCTAATGCTCTGGTATCTAATACTGGCTCCATGCCATGTTCCTTGTTCCAAGCGTTATACACGCGCCCAAACTCTTTCAAAAGCGTCTCATTCACTTCAACTTTCACTTTAAATCCTCCTGTGAATCCTCACCAATGTGTAATATCTGTATTTACACTTGGTTCTTGGGTTTGTTCCCTCGTGGAAACTATCCCGGTCTATGTAGTATCCTTCCTTTTCTTTTGGCTCTTTTCTCCAGTAGGCGAGCTTTTTGACTTTTGGCTCTTCGACTGGAAGGTTCTTGGAAGCTGAGTAACTTGCTTCACTTAGACTCTCATTGTATCTGGCACACGTCTCCGGTGTCTTGCACATGTAACCTGCAAGGTCTGCGAAGTCTCCGTTCTCATATAGGTGCTTGAATGTTGCGCTTCCATGTGGCCATGCTTTTTTGATAAGGATATCCGCACCTTCGATACGATTGATCACCACATGGACGTGCCAGTTCCCTCTTAAACCCTTTTCTATGTTCCTGATCCATCGAAGTTCTGCACCTCTTTTTCGGAATTCCTTCCGAAGCTTTTCGTACCATGTCTTGAATTGAGCCTTTGCTGTCTTCATGTCCGGAGGACGTTCTTCTTTCTTGTAAGTCAGCAAGACAAGGTAGTCATTTTCATGGAACCATGTCTTGAGTTTATGCCTTACCTTTCTCTCCCTGTTCCATTGATTCCTTTTTGCAATCTCTTCCTTGGTGGCTTTCTTTTTCTTTTCCCTCTTCTCTCCAGGAGCTCCATACCTACCATCCAGATACTCATATACCTCTATACTGTTTTTGAAAACATAGGTTAATCTCTTATATCTTTTTTTCATAACTGTGATGCCAATATTAATATTCTTAACAAGTCCGAAAAGAGAGTGTGAAAACCCTTATTTTCTTGACTTTCTCCACCCTCACAGCTATAATATCCGTAGGGTATCTTTTGCGGACATCGAATCTGTGAAAGTGGAATTGGGACTTGTTTTGGCAAGTTCCTTTTCTTTTTTTATTTTGCATATCTGACCGCCTTGTTGATTAGGTATGCTGTTGTCACAATGATTAATCCAGCCACGATTCTTGTCCCTCCCGGAAGCAATGCCGGACTGCTGTTAGTCATGTGACTTACACCCATCCAGGTGGTCGCCATTCCAATGACTCCGATTGTCTCTGTAACCGCTCTAACTGTCTTACACATCAGAATTTTTCGTTTATGTGCTCTTATCCCTTCCATTACATCACCCCTATCTTCTGACGCATTGCTTTCTGTTGCATCTGTATGTCTTTCTGTCTCCATACCTCGAATGCTTCCGTATCGTATTGATACGGACTGTTTTTAATTTGGGGATTATCCTGCCATGCAAATGTCTGCCCTGGTGTTGCAAATGCTCTTCTCAGATATGTCTCTGAAAATCCCATTTTTATTAGATCCGGTCTGGACATAATCTTCTTTGGATACTTCATTCTTCTCGCCTCCCTGCTTAATTGATGTAATGACGTATAGTCCTCTTTACTTTCTCAACGCTATTGAACCTGATCTGTTTCTTTGCTTCTCCAATCTGACGGTCGAACTCTTCGTCCATGCACATTCGCAACTTCACCCAGTCAGAGTATGAAATGCCTTTTAAGGCTTCTATGTATTTGTCCACTTTTTTATCCTTTCTGTAGCTCCTCCAATTGTTGCTGTAATTGCTGCTGTTGCTTCCATAATCGCTTTGTTGTGATAATTATGGATATTTGGTCGATGGCCGTTAACACCGCGGCTATCGATGCCAGCAATGGTGCTATGTCTTTTAGCATTTGTTTACCTCTTTCTATTCAAGCTTGGCTCTGGCGGTTATCAGTTCTGCCAGAGCTTTGGTTAATTCTGTCAGTTCGTTTACCTCATAGCTTTCTTTGCAATTTTCTGTTTTTTTCTGTATGAGTTTACACAGGTCATCTATTGTCTTTTCTACTTCTTTCATCCACTCACCTCTTTTACTGTTGCTCTTTTTCTTCATTTCTCCTATACTCTTCTTACAGGCACTGCCATGCCTAGTTCAAAAGAAAGGAATCATATTATGAACTTATTCGCACCCTCTTTAAATCCCAAACGTCTTTCCCGGCACACTGTCCTGAAGCATTTCATTGAAACTGCAGATATGAATTGTATTTGCCGTTATTACGATGATCCCTATTTCAAGAATATTCCCAATGCCGTATTGCTTGACTACATAGATGAATTAGTTAAGGACGGCTATGTCAAGCACTACATCCGTCACGTCGTATTAACAGCCAAAGCTTATTCATATCTTTCTGAACGCCGTTATGCCAGAATCAGAGAAATCATTCTTCATCTCACTCGTCCGGTGTCTTATCTCTTGGCTTGGATGCTCGGAATTCTATCTACCGTGATAGCTGAAATCCTAATCCGGCAAATTTTCCACTAATCCGAAGGAATGTTTTGCAGCATATCTGCACCACTTTTTCAGCTCTGCCTTATTTGGTGGTGCATATTTTTTCGCCTTCATGTAGAATAGAACTGCTTTTAATGCTATGTATGTTGTTAACCAGCCTAATGACCAAATCACAAAAAATATTAAAAGCATTATGGCTTCTATTTTTTCCCACATCTTCTTCACCTCTCCTTCCTTATGCGCTCTTATCTTCTTCAATAGATGCGCACAACGCGAACCCTTTTAATATATTTCTCGCGTCGCCCTGTTTTTCTTCCGGTATCATTGCCAGGATTTCGCCAAAGTCCATGGCGTCTTCTTTCATTTTTTCAAATTGTATTTCCTTTGCTTTTGTCATTTTTATCACTCCTTTCGTTGTCTATGCTCACATTATAGTTGTCATAGTTATATTTGTCAACTCTGTTTTTATGTTTTTGTTGACTTTGCTAACTTTTAGTGATATTGTATTGCTAGAAGGAGGCGATATCTTAAAATGAATGAACGACTTAAAACACTTCGTAAATCACTTGGCTTAACTCAAGAAGAAATGGGGCAGCGCCTTGGTGTTACCAAGACTGCCATATGTTCTTTAGAGTCCGGTCGCAGAAATTTGACCGAACAAATGGCAAAATCTATTTGCCGCGAATTTAGAGTTGACTATTATTGGCTTACTGTCGGCGATGGTGAAATGTTTGTTGCGGCTCCAGATTGTCTGATTGATGAGGTTGTTGAAGAGTATAATCTTGATGAAGTTGATAGAAAAATGTTAAAAGAATACCTTGAGATGACTTATGAACATCGACAGGTAATCAAAGATTACTTCCGAAGTGTATTTACCTAAAAAAAAGAACAGGCTATTCGCCTGTCCTCCGGATGAAGAATCTATGTACGTAGGCATAAATTCTCTTTAATTGTGAAATGTCGTCTATTTTTTCGATCATTTCAATAATGTGCTTCTTACATGTTTCTTTGTCCATACTGCGTACCTCCTCTTAGAGCATACATCCGAAATTCCTTGATTGAATCTTATCACTATTAGATTTTGTTTTCAATGGTTTTTCGAACATTTGTTCTTATTTATCTTTTATGCGCTCTTCTATTAATAAAGACACATAAAGTGGAGGAAACTGTTGTAAAAATTGGAAATTGTCCCAGATATGGGACACTTATTGAATATCGGATTCGAAAAGGTCCGTAACTTTCAGATGAAGACCTTTTGCAAGCTGCTCCACAGTATCTAAGGTTGGAGATACTTGTCCATTAACGATTCTGTTTATTGTGGATTTGGACACTCCAGTCATGATAGATACCTGGCGCACAGAAAGATTTTTGTCATACATAATTTGTCCCAGTAATACTTTCATAATTGTATTATATATGATATGCCTTAATAAGTATCATGGGAATAATTGGTATATTCGCCCATGGCGTTTATATATAAAACTTACTTAAACTTCTAGGAAAGAGAGGTACTTTATGAAAAGAAAAATTGTAACACTGATGCTGGTTGCTATGATGGCGATCAATGTAACTGCTTGTGGCGGTTCAAACTCAGAAAGTTCAAAGAAAACTGAGACTGCATCAAAAGAAAAGGAGTATGTAGACGATATTACTGCAGTTGCTTCTAATCCGGATTCTTATAATGGTAAATACATTAAGTTTACCGGAATTGTTTCCACTGTCGACTCCAATGATGATATTTACGGCTGTCAGGTATATGTGGATATGGATTACAATAACAGCGTGTTAGTTGAAATTCCAAAATCTATTATGTCTGAGACACCTAAAACAGATGATCTTATTAATTTTGATGCAAAAATCGAAAAAGCAAAAGACGGCCAGACTGTCATGGGTGTTGATTCCACATGGGCTTACCTTGTAGCTGATTCAGCAGAAAAGACAACTTATCTTGAATCATTCGGAAAAGCTGATGCAACATGGGAATTTACAGATAAGGTTGCTGAACAAAATGGAATTTCCATCTCTGTTACAAAAGTTGAATTCGCAAAAGATGAGACAAGATTTTATGTTACTGCTACAAACAACTCATCTGATAAGATGAATATTTGGTCTTCCTCTTCAAAAGTTTTGCAGAACGGTCAGCAGTATGAGCAGATTTATACTTATAATTCCTTTGAAGAATATCCGGAGCTTTCTTCTGAGTTACTTCCTGGAGCATCTTCATCTGGAATACTTTGCTTTGACAAGTTGGATCCTGCTGCTCTTCAGCTTTATGTTGAGGGTGCCAGTGATAATTATGAGCTTGAATTCTCACCATTTATTTTTGACTTAGCTCAATAATCAAAAACCGCCCTTGCTGGTAACAAGGACGGTTGATGAATACTATACGTGCTGTGCACGATACAATACTCCCTAGCAAGAATATTGTATCACAAATCCACGGCACCGTATAGGTGTATTTTTTATACTTATTTTTAGAGAGGTTGATACAATGGCGTCAAAAAAATATACCTGTGGAGCTGACGGATATTACCAGACTAAGGTTTGGGATGGAACTTATGATCAGAATGGACGTAAGCACCGGATCACGCTCCGGAGTAATAAGAGCAGTCGTGACCTGGAACGTCAGGTTGCTGCTATGAAAGCTCAGATTGAATCCAGGAACTATGTGAGGAATACGGACATATTGTTCATAGACTATTCCCGAAGCTGGCTGAATGTGTATAAGTCCAGGCGCTCCAATAATACTAAGCGCATGTATGAGAATATTATTGAAAAGCACTTCACGGCTCTTAATGCGCTAAAGCTAAAAGATGTGGAGCGTATTCACATTGAAACTTTATTAGCAAATGCAGAGGATAAGAGGCGCACTCAACAGCAGATTTTATTGACCTTTTCTGCGGTTCTAAAATCTGCAGTGTCTGACAAGCTTCTGGCTGCTAATGTGGCTGATGATATTCTTAGGAGTACCGACAAGATAAAATATAAGCCGAGTGAAAAGCGTCCTCTGACACCAGACGAAAAGAAAGCCGTCTTTGGCGCGACTTATAAATATGATTCTGATCAGGCTTATGTGTATCTGATATATGGATGTGGATTGAGACGTGAGGAGTGCGTGGCACTTACGATATTTGATTTTAATTTCAAAAAGCGTGAAGTATCTATTAGTAAGGCCTATGAGTATATTACAAATACTCCCGGTGTTAAGAATCCGAAGAGCTCTAATGGAATCCGTACCATTCCAATACCTTCCAAGATTCTCCCCGTGGTTCAGAGCTATGTAGAGAGCGTTAAGCATTCCGGCCGGACTCAGCTCTTCGTGACCATGCGAGATAAGAAGCCTCTTACCAAAAGTGCTTATGACAAAATGTGGAAGAGAATCGTGGAATCGATGCAGGCTGCGTGTAAAGAGGATATCGTTGGATTGACCGGGCATGTGTTCCGTCACAACTATTGTTCGTCCTTATGTTATCAGATTCCTCGTGTATCCATCAAAAGGATTGCACAGCTCCTTGGTGATACAGAGGCTATGGTTATGAATGTGTACTCACATATTCTGGCCGAACGTGAAGATGTAGAGGGCGCTGTGAATGATGCGATTAATTTTTAAGAGTGTGAGATTTTTTTATCTCATACTCTTTTTTCTGAGACATCTTTGAGACATCTTGTTTTTCTGAGGCACTTTTGAGACATTTACTTTGTATTATTTTCACCTACTTTGACCTATTCACAAAACACGAAAAATCCCCGCAAACCCTTGAAATCATTGGGTTTACGGGGATTCTATTCAGTGAGCGTGCGGGGATTCGAACCCCGGACAACTTGATTAAAAGTCAAGTGCTCTACCACCTGAGCTACACGCCCATAAAAACTGGGCTAGTTGGATTCGAACCAACGAATGCAGGAGTCAAAGTCCTGTGCCTTACCGCTTGGCGATAGCCCAATAAAATAAAAAAGGGTGGGTAATGGGACTCGAACCCATGATATCCAGAACCACAATCTGGCGCGCTAACCAACTGCACCATACCCACCATATACACTTATCGAACTATGCTTGTCCAACTTAGTACACTTAGCACTATTCTATTTTCTGTGGTTCTAACGAGCCTGGGGGGATTCGAACCCTCGACCTACGGCTTAGAAGGCCGTTGCTCTATCCAGCTGAGCTACAGACTCAATCTAGCTCTATTAGAACTATCTCTCAAAGCTTTTAGGCTTCAAGAAAGCGGGTGATGGGAATCGAACCCACGTATCCAGCTTGGAAGGCTGGTGTTCTACCATTGAACTACACCCGCGTATTAATTGTTTTCTTCGATTCATTCTTTACCAGAACCGCTCTCAAAGCTTTCAGGCTTTAAGAAAGCGGGTGATGGGAATCGAACCCACGTATCCAGCTTGGAAGGCTGGTGTTCTACCATTGAACTACACCCGCATATCAATCGGGGTGACAGGATTCGAACCTGCGACCTCCTGGTCCCAAACCAGGCGCTCTAGCCAAGCTGAGCCACACCCCGTTTTTTGTTTCCGTGTCGTTATCTCCGTGACACAAATAGTATTATACATAAGCCCCCTCTATATGTCAACAACTTTTTTAAACTTTTTTCAAAAAAATTCTTCAAAGTATCTTCCATACTTCGGAAAGCCCGTAAAATCGGGCTTTCCAGACTTATTGAGTTCATATCTTTACACAGTTTTAAGCTCTACTTCAGGCTGTTTTCCTTTTTCTAATTTCATCACCATGTAGGTAGCTTGTCGTCCCTGCTGCCTCGGATAAGTCAGGCTGCCCGGATTCAGCGTCACAAGATCAGCGTCTATTGTAAGTGCCGGCACATGTGTGTGCCCATACATCACAATATCCGCACCTCTGCGGCGTGCTTCTTCCTGCAAATGCGCCTCTCCCATGCTGACATAATATGCATGTCCATGCGTAATAAAGATATGATGTCCTTCCAGTTCAAATTCTTCCTCCCTCGGAAGTCTTGAAAAGAAATCATTGTTTCCACCCACAATATGCGTTGGACACTCAAAAATAGCTTCTATGTAATCTGCATCATCTTCCACATCACCAAGATGGATCAGCATATCCGCATCCGGATTACACTCACAAACATTTTCAATATTCTTTCTGGAACCATGTGTATCACTTACTATCACAATTTTCATATTTCTTTTGTCTTCCTGTCTTTTCTTTTACTGTATTCTTCTAGCTGCCTTTTCTTTCGTCTGGTCATATCTTCTATTTGCTTTCCAGCTTTTCTTCCAATACTTTGCGCATTTTGCGAAGTCCTTCTCCGCGATGGCTCAGTTCATTTTTCTTCTCCGGTTCAAGTTCCGCACTGCTGCAGCCAAACTGCGGCAGATAAAAGATCGGATCATATCCGAATCCATTTTCCCCTGTGATCTCATAACCAATACGACCTTCCATCGTTCCTCGTACAACTTCCGTACTTCCGTCTGGAAGCGCCGCCGCTATCGCACATACAAATCTTGCTGTACGCTTCTCATCCGGCACTCCCTCAAGCCGGTCTATCAACGCCTGGTTCTTAATATCATAAGACGTATCCTCACCCATATAGCGTGCCGAATAGATTCCCGGTTCTTTATTCAGCGCATCGATTTCCAGCCCGGAATCATCTGCTAGAACAACTGCATTTTTATACTCTGGCATCTTCCGTGCAATATCCGCGATCGTCGTCGCCTTAATTAACGCATTTTCTTCAAATGTCTGTCCATCCTCTACTACATCCGCCTGGATTCCGGCTTCTTTCTGGGACAAGATCTTGCAGCCAAGATCTGCTAGAATCATACGGATCTCTATCATTTTATTTTTGTTACCTGTCGCAAATATAATTGTGTCCATCTTCAATTCTCCTCTGGCTTTTCCTACTTTTCCCTCGGCTTCTTTGGCGGTTTCGGTCCAAGGAACTGATAGAAATAGGTCTTCAACATTCCATTATAAATCTTACGATTCTTATCCGCCTTGCGTCCAAAATATCGTTCAGCTTCTTCATAAGAAGTTATCATATAGGCAGACCAGCTGTCCAAATGCTTAAAGCTCTCACCAAATGCTCTGTAAAGGGCCGGAAGATCCTTTTTATCCTCCAATCGTTCACCATACGGTGGATTGGTAATCACAAAACCATATTTTTTCGGGTGATGCAAGTCTTTGACGTCTCTTTCCTGAAAATGTATCAGATGATCCACTCCCGCCTCTCTGGCATTGCGTCTTGCGATCTTAATTACAGAACTGTCCAGATCGTATCCCTGAATGTCCACCTCGACATCATCCTGAATCAAATCATTTGCCTCATCAATCGTGTCATACCAGACCTTTTTCGGTATAATATTCATCCAAGATTCAGCTGTAAAAGAACGATTCATTCCTGGAGCAATATTGGCTGCCATCATAGCCGCTTCAATCGGAAATGTTCCACTTCCACAAAATGGATCTACCAGAATCCGGTCTTTATTCCAAGGTGTCAGCATAATAAGTGATGCCGCCAACGTTTCTGTAATCGGCGCTTTTCCAGACACTTCTCGATATCCACGTTTATGTAAAGATACCCCTGAAGTATCAATTCCAATTGTCACAATGTCTTTCATTAAAAATACACGTACCGGGTAAGATGCTCCATCCTCCGGGAACCATTCAATGCCATAATACTCCTGAAGTCTGCGTACCATCGCTTTTTTCATAATAGACTGAATATCTGACGGGCTGAACAGCTTACTTTTTATCGAAGCAGCTTTCGCAACCCAGAATTTTCCGTTTCTCGGAATATATTCTTCCCAGTGAAGGCTCTTCGTTGCCTCAAACAGCTCTTCAAAGCTTGTTGCTTTAAAGCTCCCCACCTTAATGAGAATACGTTCTGCCGTACGCAGGAACACATTTGCACGACATACAGCCTCCTCATCTCCGATAAATGTGACTCTTCCGTCTTCCACTTCCGAAATCTCATATCCAAGGTCTATAATTTCACGTTTTAGCACTGCTTCCAGTCCAAAATGGCACGGAGCAATCAATTCCATTCTTCTCATATATCTCTCCAAATCATCATTTGCATTAAAAAAGTTTTTCTTTCATATTACTTTTATTACCGGGCACTGTCAATCATTTCCGTAAGTCAGACTCAACAAAAAATATTTAAAAAAAAATATTTTCAAATATCTCAGGCATTTTCTCGATCATTATCACTTCATATGCCCGGCAACACAGACCGGGACATGCCTTATGGCATGCCCCGGTCGCCAGCAAAATTCACAGTATACCTGCAAACCACGCTGATCATCAGCTCTGATTAGTATCTGTCACTCTCATCATGACAGTTGCGGTCAGATGCGTTAGATGCATTCTTGTTTGAAGAATTCTTTGCATTCTTGTTTGAAGTCTTGTTAGATGCGTTTTTATCCCCCATACTTGAATTTGTTTTGTTCTTGTTTGTTGAGTTGTAACCATCCTCGCCGTAACTGTTTTTGTTTGATGAACTGTAATTCTTAGCCATATTAATTCCTCCTAATCTTTTTTGCTGCAAAATTAGTATGTCCCGGCATCCGAATTTTATGTGATGTAAAATAGTTTTATTTTTTATATTTTTGCATCTTAATCTCAACTTAAGGTTTTTTTAAGATTTTTCATTTTTATCTTGCTTTTTAGAAATTCCTATATTATACTTGAATTCGTAGGAAGCACAACTTTCTACAACCCCTTATTAATTATTTATACTCCCCTCAAAAGACTGATAGCTCCCCTATCAGTCTTTTATTTTGCCCTATTTTCCCAAACAAAAACAGATATTCTGGCAGGCTTGATTTTAACCCTGTCGGAATATCTGTTTCTTATTTCATATATTTTCTATATATAAATCATATTTATATGGCTGCCTGTCTCGCTTACCATCGCCGGCCGCTTCCTCCAATCAGTCTGATAATCAGCATAATGATCACAAGCGGAATCAAAATCGGTGCCAGAAGGCTTATAATTCCTCCAACAATCGATACTACAAGCACGATAATCCCAATAATTCCAAGTATCAGCAACAGCTTTTTCCACCAGGTATCAAAGCCAAATGTGTGCACATGTGTCTGATATCCCTGATTCTGATCATAATAATCCTCGCGTGTATAATCCCCGCCATCTCCATATACCGGATCACTGAATCCACTATTAGCAGTAGTATAGGAACTTCCAGCATTTCTGCCCGTGCCCCGCTTTGCTTCCTCCGCATCAATAATTGTCTGCGCGATTACCCACGGATCGCCAAGCTCCGCGGTCACCTCTTCTTCTGTTCTTCCAATATTCACTTGAACACTGATATACCCATCATAATATGCAACATTTTCCTGCACAGTCTCACGATCCAGATCATTACCAAGAGCCTTTCTAAGCCCCTCCAGGAATTCATTTTTTGTCATATCTTCCATCTCCTTCCTTAATCTCTTATATCTAATATTAACACTTAATCTTTTCTATTATGTATCACGAACGCGCCAGACACCTTCACACTTTATTATTTAAAGATCCACAATGCATCTCTACTCCATACAACATTACTCAAATGCCATAGAAAAAGACCTTGAGCCTAGAATAGCACAAAGATGTGTCCATTCCAAGTCCAAGGTCCTTATAAAATCCTTAATTCTTTCTAAAGTTTCCGCAGTCTACAATCTCATGTACTCTGCTATCGGAACATTTATCTTATACTTCAAACATCAGATCTCCGTAGGAAGGCATTGGCCATGCTTCTTTATCTACGATCATCTCAAGTTTGTCAACTGGTGAACGAAGCGCAGCCATAGCCTGAACAACTGTGAAGTGATAGTATCTGGCCTGCTCTTCTCCTTCTTCCATCTCTGCAGCTTTCTCTGTAACTTCTGTTAAAGCTTTCAGAGCGCTCTTGCTCTCTACAAGAAGAGCCGAAATCTCTGTCAGAAGCTCAGACTGTACGGAAACGTCTGCACCTGCTGCCTTTACAGCATTGATTGTATCTGCAAGTTCTTTTGTATATTTGATAACTGCAGGAATGATCTGTTTTGTAGCCATATCGATCATTGTGCGAGCTTCAATATTGATTGCCTTTGAGTAGTTCTCGTATTTGATCTCGGCACGGGACTCAAGCTCTGCCTTTGTAAATACTTTATATTTCTCAAAAAGGTTAATTGCTTTATCTGTTGTCAGTGCCGGGATAGCTTCTACCATAGACTTGATGTTCGGAAGTCCACGTCTCTCAGCCTCTGCAACCCACTCGTCAGAGTATCCATTTCCACCGAATACGATTCTCTGATGCTCTGTCGCATATTTCTTGATCAGATCATGTACTGCAAGATCAAAGTCATCTGCTTTCTCCAATACATCACATGCCTCTGCAAATGCATCTGCTACGATTGTGTTAAGTACAACGTTCGGTCCGGCAATAGAATCACGAGATCCTACCATACGGAACTCAAATTTATTACCTGTAAACGCAAATGGTGATGTTCTATTACGGTCTGTAGCATCTTTTGTGAAATCCGGAAGTGTATCTACACCTGTCTTAAGGATTCCCTCTGCAAGACTATGTGTAGCTTCTCCTGTGCTGATCAACTGATTCAGGACATCCTCAAGCTGCTCTCCAAGGAATACAGATACAATTGCCGGTGGAGCCTCATTTGCTCCAAGTCTGTGATCATTTCCCGGATCAGCTGCAGACTCACGAAGAAGATCTGCGTGCTCATCAACAGCTTTCAAAATACATGTAAGTACAAGTAAGAACTGGATATTCTCATGAGGTGTATCACCTGGATCCAGAAGATTCTTTCCATCATTCGTTATCAGTGACCAGTTGTCATGTTTACCAGATCCATTAACTCCTGCAAATGGTTTCTCGTGAAGCAGACACTTCATACCATGCTGACATGCAACTCTCTTTAACGTCTGCATTACAAGGTGGTTGTGATCCAAAGCTACATTTGCTTCAGCATAGATTGGTGCAAGCTCATGCTGTGCCGGTGCAACCTCATTATGCTGTGTCTTTGATGAAACTCCAACTTTCCAGAGCTGTTCATTTACATCTTTCATAAATCCTGCAATTCTCTGGCGGATTGTTCCAAAATAATGATCATCCAGCTCCTGACCTTTTGGAGGCATTGCTCCGAAAAGTGTACGTCCTGTATAGATCAAATCTTTTCTCTGCATGAACTTTTCAGCATCTACTAAGAAATATTCCTGCTCAGGTCCAACAGAAGGTGTTACCTTCTTAGCTGTTGTATTTCCAAAGAGACGAAGTAATCTCAATGACTGTTCATTGATTACCTGCATAGAACGAAGAAGTGGTGTCTTCTGATCCAGTGCCTCTCCTGTATAAGAACAGAAAGCAGTTGGGATACAAAGTGTAGCACCTGCTGCATCATGTCTTACAAATGCCGGTGATGTACAATCCCATGCTGTATATCCACGTGCTTCAAATGTTGCACGAAGTCCTCCGGACGGGAATGAAGATGCATCCGGCTCTCCTTTGATCAGTTCTTTTCCTGAAAAGCTCATAAGAACCTTTCCACTCGGAAGCGGTGCGGAAATGAATGAATCATGCTTCTCAGCAGTTACACCTGTCAGTGGCTGGAACCAGTGCGTATAATGTGTAGCTCCCTTCTCAATTGCCCACTCTTTCATCTCATGTGCGATGACATCAGCTGTGGCAAGGTCTAATTCTTTTCCTTCCTCGATCGTCTTCTTCAAATCCTTGTATACTTTTTTCGGAAGGCGCTCTTGCATAACAGTGTCATTAAATACATCTTCTCCGAAAATGTCTGCTACATTAAAACGCTCGCTCATATCCTGCTTTCCTCTCTTTCACTTATTTTAAATTGTAATCATTCAATACCATATTCTTTCTTATACTCGCCGTTTGTCAAATACTAAACAATTACTATTTTTATATATACAGAAAAGGCACTCCAATTCAACATTGGAACGCCTTTGTTCTGTCTATGTCAGTTAGTATAACCCAATCGTCTGAAAAAGGCAAGTATAAATTAAATCTTTATTCAGCCTTACCAACTGAGCCAAATAATTCCATCTTTTCTTTGACAGTTTCAATAATTGCATCTGCACCTGGTTTGAGAAGTTTACGTGGATCGTATCCTTTTCCTTCCAGATCCTTTCCTGCCTCAATGTATTTACGTGTAGCTTCTGCAAATGAAAGCTGGCACTCTGTATTTACATTGATCTTAGCAACACCGAGACTGATTGCCTTTTTAATCATATCATCCGGAATACCTGTACCACCGTGAAGAACGAGCGGAAGTTTTCCAGTTAACTGCTGAACTGCATCAAGAGTCTCAAAGCTGAGTCCCTGCCAGTTTGCAGGATATTTTCCATGAATATTACCGATTCCTGCTGCCAGCATTGTAACACCGAGATCAGCGATCATCTTGCATTCCTTAGGATCTGCGCACTCGCCCATTCCGACTACGCCATCCTCTTCTCCACCGATAGAACCAACCTCTGCTTCAAGAGAAATTCCTTTCTCATTGCAGACTTTCACAAGTTCACGCGTCTTCTCAATGTTCTCCTCGATCGGATAGTGTGATCCGTCGAACATAATAGAGGAGAATCCTGCCTCTATACACTTATAACATCCTTCGTATGTACCATGGTCAAGATGTAATGCTACCGGAACTGTGATATTCAGTTCTTCGATCATGGCCTGTACCATAGCAGAAACTGTCTTGAATCCTGTCATCCATTTTCCTGCGCCCTCAGATACACCAAGGATAATTGGAGATTTTACCTCTTCTGCTGCAAGAAGCGCACTTCTTGTCCACTCCAGATTATTGATGTTAAACTGCCCTACTGCATAGTGGCCTTCTACTGCTTTTTCAAGCATTTCTTTTGCTGATACTAACATGTTAAATTCCTCCATTTAAATTGTTACCTTTGCTTTCCTCATTATAGACCATAACATTCTAAATGACAAGTATCTGGAGACATGTGATTTTGTCAAAAAATTCGGCCAATCCGGAGGTATTTTCGTCATATTTTTAACAATTAAATTCTACGCCTTTTTATATTTCAAATAAGTCATTTCCGTTTTCTGGACTAATACTTTTGTAAAATATCCTTCCCAGGTGAATACTCCTCAGACTTCGTTTCATCACGGATACGACAAAAAAAATCCACAGAACAATCTGTGGATCTTAGTGACTCCGAGGGGAATCGAACCCCTGATTCCAGCGTGAGAGGCTAGCGTCTTGACCGCTTGACCACGGAGCCATATCAGTTTTTTATGTTTTTTCTGTACCCTCGCGTTCGGTACTTGCTTAGTATAGCAAAGGTTTCCCAAGAATGCAAGCACTTTTTTCAATTTTTTTAAGCTTTTTTATTTTTTCATCAAATTCCGACATTTTGTAGGGACGCATCTGACATTCCGATGCACCTTTATACTGGAAATCATATTCGGCTTTCGGTGTATTGGCTTTCTTGCTGCGAGGTGCGCGTCATGCAATTGCATGACATACTTCTACTGCGCACCTCTGCAAGTCTACACTCCGTTTCGGTCGGCGCAAAACCATTGTTTGTACGACATCGTAATCTAAAACTACGTTTTTTATGTCCTATCCTGCGATCAAGCCCCAATAACCCTGCACAAATATAAACAGCACGATCAGCGGCAGGATAAATGTCAGGTAAAACCGGATGGCTTTATGTGTCGGGAATTTCACTCCGGATCCGGTATTTGCTTCTTTTATGAAATTATCCCATCCCCAGCCATATCTTGTCATACAGAACAAAAGATATACCAGTGATCCAATCGGCAGAAGGTTATTACTTACAAGGAAATCCTCGATATCCATAATACTCTTTCCACCTATAGAGAATCCTGCCCAGTCTGTCATTCCAAGCACACAAGGCACCGCAAGAAGAATCAGCAGAACTCCATTAATAAGAACAGATTTCTTCAAAGAAATCCCCCACATATCTCTTGCGAATTGGATAATATTCTGGAACACTGCGATGATCGTGGAAAATGCTGCAAACGACATGAACAGGAAAAACAGAGCTCCCCAGATTCTTCCGCCAGCCATCTCACGGAATACATTTGGCAGTGTCACAAATACAAGTCCTGGTCCCTGACCCGGGTTTACATCAAATGCAAAACAGGATGGAAATATGATCAGACCTGCAACAAGCGCTACAACCGTATCCAGAACGGTGATGCTGATTGCCTCTCCAGTCAATCTTCTCTCTTTTCCAATATAACTTCCAAAGATTGCCAGTGCACCAATTCCGACACTTAAAGTAAAGAATGATTGTCCCATTGCCGCAAACACCGCTTCTTTAAATCCATTTTCGGCCATCTTACCAAAATCCGGAAGCAGATAGAACTTCAATCCATCTACCGCACCATCCAGTGTCGTTGCACGAACGACCAATATTAACATAATTACAAACAAACTGGACATCATGAATTTTGTCATTTTTTCGACACCATTTTGAAGTCCCATAGAACACACTATAAGCCCCAGCACGGAAATCAAAATCATCCAGAACAGCATTTCATTTCTGTTAGAAGTCAGTTCTCCAAAAATCGCCTCCACCTGCTTTGTGTCAGCTCCTACGAAATCTCCTTTTACCATCTTTACGAAATATGCGAGCATCCAGCCGCCGATTGTCGTATAGAACATCATCAGCAGATAATTACCTGCAATTCCGAAATAGCGGTAAATGTGCCATTTACTTCCTTTTGGTTCCAGTTCATTGAAAGACTTTGCAATACTCTTCTGGCTTCCACGGCCAACCGCGAACTCCATAACAATGATCGGAAGTCCTAAAATCAAAAGAAAGAACAGATACAGAAGCACAAATGCTCCTCCTCCGTACACTCCTGTGATATACGGGAATCTCCATACATTTCCCAGACCAATTGCACAGCCTGCGGACATTAATATAAATCCCAGTCTTGATGAAAATTTTTCTCTAGTCTCCACTTATTTAATCTCTTTCTATTTTATTTTTCTGCTCGCTCAGCTCCAGTACATGATTCTCCGGAACCATAATCTCCATTGCCTTCTGAACATTCTCGATTTCCACATAATCCTGTTCTCCGCCGAACTCTCCATCCAGTGTCCACGGAATCTCTTCAACAGAATCAAAGGTAATTTTTTTTGTCTTAAATGTGTACATATGCTTTGTATCCACCTGCTCGATCAGGAGTGCTGCAATAATCTCCTGCAAAGCAATTGGATTCTTCGGGGTCTTGATCAGTGTCACTTCAAACAGTCCGTCGTCAAATACTATATTTTTCCCGACCATATTAGAAAAGCCGCCAACGGAACGAGAATTCGTCACCATACCGAAGATAAATTCGTCCTCGATAACTTCCCCGTCATGCTCCACCTTAATTTTATAGGAAGGAATGTTAAAGATTCTCTTTGCACCTTCCAATATATACGCCATATGACCAAGTACATTTTTCACTGCCTGATCTGTCTCGTAGGACACATCTGTAAAAATTCCAAATGCTGCAATATAAACAAATACGCTGTCATTGAACTTTCCAATGTCGCACGGAAATGGAACTCCCTTCACCGCATTGTCTGCTGCCGCAAGGGGTTTTCTCGGAATGTGCAGACTCTTGGCAAAATCATTCGTCGTTCCTGCCGGAATATATCCTACCGGAACAACATCTTTTCCCATCTCACGGCGCTTCATCATTCCAGTCGCAACCTCGTCAATCGTTCCATCTCCACCGCTACACGCAATCAGATCATATTTGCCAACTTCGTATTCCTTGATTTGATAATAAGCGTCCCTGTATGCCTGTGTCGGATGCACTGTCACTTCATATCCCGCTTTCACAAAGATATCAAGAACATCTGACAATCTTGGCTTTAGCATCTCTTTTCCTGCACGTGGATTGTATACAAATAGAAGCTTTTTCATCTGACATTTCCTCCATGGTTTTACAATATATTCCAAAAAGAGGGCATGTGAGATGCCCTCTTTCGATTCCTCAATTATCTATGTATGTTATTGATTACTGTGCAAGCAGAAATGATTCCACTCCACTTACAGCCTGCTCCTCGTCGTCTCCCTCAGCAATGAGAGTAAGGTTGGTTCCTTTTCCCGGCTGGTGTGACTGTAATGCCATCATCCCCATAATACTTTTGGCATTAATCTTCATGTTGTCCATCTCAATGTACACCGTACTGTCATACTGACTTGCCTCCTGCACAAGATGTGCGATTGGTCTGGACTCCATGTCCAGGTCTGACCGAAGTGTAACAGGTTTCTTAATCATATAAATCCTCCTTAAACTAACCCCTTAACTTATCTGCTATCTCGCTAATCTTTCTCAGCCGGTGATTCACCCCTGATTTTCCAACCGGGTCTGCCATAAGACTCCCCAGCTCTTTCAGAGTTGCATCCGGATTCTCAAGCCGTGTAAGGGCAACGTCTCTTAATCCTTCCGGTAAATAATCCAAGCCAACTGTATCTCTGACATACACAATATCTTCCATCTGCCTTACGGCCGCCGATACGGTCTTGTTGATATTCGCTGTCTCACAATTAACTTTTCGATTCACTGAGTTGCGCATCTCCTTCAAAATGCGGACATTCTCAAGTTCCATGAGGGCGATGTGCGCTTCCATAATGTTCAGGACATCCACAATCTGGGATCCTTCTTTCAAGTATACGACAAATGTCTTCTTACGCGTTACGATCTTAGCATCCAGGTCAAAGCTGTTGATCATATCTCTCACATACTCTGCCTGTGCAAGTTCCCCACACACAATCTCAAAATGATAAGACTTGCTCGGATCACTCATCGATCCTGCTGCAATGAATGCCCCCCTGATATAAGCACGCTTACAGCATACAGCCTGCACAAGTGCATTCTTTACCGCCAACAGTTCCTCTCCTGCCCAACGCATAAAATAACTTGTGCTTCCATTCGTCATATTCTTTCGGACTACGATGTCAGCTTCTATATTAAATGTTTTTGACATTAATGTAAAGCACTTTCTCGCTACCAGATAATTTTCTGATCGGAATCTAATCGTACATATACCATTTTTATCTTCTTCAAATTCCCCGCACATATGTAAAATCGCAGTCAGTTCTGCCAGATTACAATGCCGTGCTTTCGCGACATGCTCTGCGAGTTCTTCTTTTATTTTCCCCGAAAACGACATGATACTCACCTATTTTGCCTTCGTGATCGCATCTTTTCCGATATCACGGTGCTCAATGCGAACTCCATAGCTGTCTGTTTTTTTCAGCGCCTCATACAATTCATTTGCCAGTGTAACGGAACGATGCTTTCCTCCCGTACATCCAATTCCGATCACAAGCTGTGTCTTTCCCTCGGAAATGTAATTCGGTATGAGAAATTCTACCATATCCGTAAGCTTTGTCAAGAACTGTTTTGCTGTGTCGTTATTCATCACATAGTCTCTGACCGGCTGATCATTTCCACTCATAGGACGTAACTCTTCTATATAATATGGATTTGGCAGAAAACGTACATCAAACACCAGATCTGCATCATTCGGAATTCCATACTTAAAGCCAAATGACAACACCGTAATGTAAAGGTTCTTATATTCCTTGTTCTGGACAAATATCTTGTTCAGCTCTGCTTTCAGTTCTCTTGTAAGCATATGACTGGTATCTACAAGATAATCCGCTTTTTTCTTCAGGAATCCAAGAAGTTCTCGTTCTCTCTTCAGACCATCTTCCACACGTCCGTCACTACCTGCCAGCGGATGAAAACGTCTCGTCTCTTTATATCTCTTTACAAGTACATCATCGCTGGATTCCAGATAAAGGATCTCATACTGGCAGCCGCCTTCATCCAGAACTTTCAGTACATTCGCAAGCTCCTGAAAGCTCTGTCCGCTCCGGATATCTACTCCAAGAGCTGCTTTATTCATCTCCGTACCCGGCACCGCCAGAAGTTCTGCAAATTTCGGAATCAATGGGACCGGCAGATTATCCACACAAAAATATCCCATATCTTCCAGCATCTTAAGTGCTGTACTTTTTCCGGCACCGGACATTCCAGTCACAATTACAAGTCTCATCTTATTCGTCCCCTAATCTCTTCACTTCCGGTTCCAGATCCACGCCGGAATTCTCCTTCACACGGATCTGTACCTGTCTCATCAGTTCCATAATATCTGCTGCCGTCGCATGATCCCGGTTGATCACAAAACCACAGTGCTTTTCGGACACCTGTGCTCCTCCGACCTGAAATCCCCGAAGTCCGGCATCCTCAATCAGTTTTCCTGCAAAATATCCTTCCGGACGCTTAAACGTACTTCCGGCACTTGGATATTCCAACGGCTGTTTCGTCACACGCTTCTCCTTCAGCTCATCCATATAAGTTTTGATCTTCTCTCCGTCTCCGCGCTCAAGCTTCAACACCGCCCCAAGCACAATATAACCTTTCTTCGCAATCACACTAGTGCGGTATCCAAGCTCCAGTTCATTACGGCCCAGTTCTATAATCTTACCTTCACCTGTAAGCACTGTCACAAATTCCAGTACATCCTTCATCTCTCCGCCGTAGGCTCCTGCATTCATCACACAGGCACCTCCGATTGTCCCCGGAATTCCAGAAGCAAATTCAAAACCTGAAAGCTCTGCCCCCAGCGCTTTAGCCGCGATTCCTGAAAGCAATGCTCCAGCCTGTGCCTTTACAAGATCACCTTCTACCTTCACTTCATTCATTTCCTTATAAATCTGAACGATCACACCGCGGTATCCTGCATCAGACACAAGAAGATTACTTCCATTTCCTATAATATAATACGGCATTCCTGCTTCTTTACAGATACGGATCACATCTCTTACTTCTTCCTTCGCCTTTGGTGTCACGAAAAAATCTGCCGGTCCGCCCACACGAAATGTAGTGTGACGGCTCATCGGCTCATCGATCAAAATGCTATCCTTTGCTATCACATTGTTCAATTTATCATAAAAGTTCTGATTCATAAAAATCTGCTCCTATACTGAAAGTTATTCTAAGCACCGCAAAGAATATTCTTATCATACAATAAAAAAGCCACAAGTTCAATGTTTACCGATACACTTTAGGCATCTTGTCTCATTTACGTTCTCCGATACTTCCTTTCTTCTTGCAAAATCTCCGTAAATGCTGTATATTACTCTTAATTACACAATTATCAAAAAGGAGTGATTTATCATTGGACTCGAATGATACTATACTATTTATTGTACTGATTGTACTGTTAGCACTATCTGCTTTCTTTTCTTCTGCGGAGACTGCACTTACAACAGTAAACCGAATTCGAATCCGCAACCTTGCCGATGAAGGCAACAAAAACGCAAAAATTGTATTAAAGATTACGGATGATTCTTCAAAGATGCTGACCGCTATACTAATCGGTAATAACATCGTGAACCTTTCTGCTGCATCACTGACCACAACCCTGGCTTACAGTCTCGGAGGCTCCTTGGTCGCAATCGCTAACGGAATTTTAACTGTAGCGATTCTGCTTTTCGGTGAGATTACACCGAAGACAATGGCTACTATCCACGCCGAGAAAGTATCTCTGGCATACGCACAAATCATCCATATATTTATGAAGATCATGACACCGTTCATCTTCATTATCAATGGTCTGACCAACGTTGTTCTTTTCATCTTACGTGTAGATCCGAACGACCACAAACGCGCCATGACCGAGAACGAGCTTCGTACAATTGTAAATGTCAGCCATGAAGACGGAGTTATCGAATCTGAAGAGAAAGAAATGATTTACAATGTGGTAGATCTCGGGGATGCAAAAGCAAAAGATGTTATGGTTCCCCGCGTTCACGTAACATTTGCAGATGTAAACTGCACATATGAAGAGCTGATTGACATTTTCCGTGAAGATAAATTCACAAGGCTGCCGATTTATGAAGATACGACCGACAATGTGATCGGTACAATTAACATGAAGGACTTGTTGCTTTACGATTACGGAAACACAAAAGAATTCCATATCCGGGATATTATGCGAGAAGCTTATTTTACTTATGAGTATAAGAATATTTCCGAACTTCTTGTGGAGATGCGTCAGGCATCCTTTAATATTGCAATTGTTCTGGATGAATATGGTGAAACTTCCGGTTTGATCACACTGGAAGATATCTTGGAAGAAATTGTCGGTGAAATTCATGACGAATATGACGAGAATGAAGAAGATTTTGTTCACAAAATTTCTGACAAAGAATATCTGGTAGAAGGCTCTGTCAATCTGGACGACTTCAATGACCGTCTGGAACTGAATCTGGAATCCGAAGAATATGATTCCCTCGGTGGATTTATCATCGAGCATCTGGACCGGCTTCCGGAACTTGGAGATTCTATTACAACGGAAGACGGTATCCGTCTAGTTGTCGAATCTTTGGATAAGAATCGGATTGAACAGGTTCATGTATACCTGCCGGAGAAGACAGCGTCCGATGAGGATTTTGATGAATAATAAGTAAACATATCTACAAATTCTGTTCCGAACAGTTTTTGTAGATGCATAATAATTAAAAAGAAAAGGCAAGTTCTTAAAAATTCATTTCAGAACATGCCTTTTCTTTATAGCATTTAATGTAATTCAAAATATCTTCTATTAAGCCTCTATAATTTTTAACTCTTATAACTGTTTCCCGTTATGTCTGTGTATCAGGAATAAAAATCCACCGATCACTCCGCCGATCACTCCGGCATAAACAGCAACACACATTACATTTGCTATACAGTCAATCAATGCAATTTTTCCGATTGCCGTGCAGAAGAACATTCCAACTATAAATGTTGTAACACTCCACAGCAATACATTTGCTGATAAAAATGTTCCGTCCTGTGTTTCCGCTCCAAATATTTTTCCTGTCATTTCCCATAAAAATCTCATATTCATTCCTCCCTGCATATGAAACAACTTTCAAGAATGCCTCGGCATTCTTGCTGCGAGGTGCACGTCATGCAATTGCATGACATACTTCTACTGCGCACCTCTGATATCTTAGATGCTCTCACATCTTCATGTGGTCCGCACCATCTCTTTCTTTTCTTCATGTACATTATAGGAACTGCATGTTAAATCAGTTTACAGAGAAATGCTAAATCTTTGTAAAATGTACTCGTTCAGAGCCAGGCAGAATTTTATAAAACAACTGTAAAATAATTACATTTTTAAAGTTGTTTTTAAAATTCTATCTGGCGGATACGCCACACATCACAACTGCTTTTTAGTTGGGACGTTGGGCTCTGGGCGAGTATCTGAATAATTTTAGTTGGGAGGCTGGCTCTGAATGAGCACCTGAACAATTTTAGTCTGGGCGTTGGCTCAAAGCGAGTACCTGAATGATTATTGTATCAAGAGCGTCTCAAATCCGGCTCTCTTAAGTCTTCTCTGTGCCGCCACTGCTTCGTCCAGCATATCATATTCTCCGGAAATCACCCGGTAATATTGTTTCCATTGATCTATATATGCCGGAAATCCACGGTCTTCCAGTGTTTCCTGCTGCCTCGCTGCATTGTTCCGGTTCCGGAACAGTCCGACCTGAATACGGTACTTCGTCTGTTCCACCAGCGTTTCCGGTTCTTTCAGAACTCCGGCATTTTCCAATGTATCCAGGACTCCTGTTGCAATTGCCTGTGCAATATCCTGAAAATTAGAATCAAATAATTCATTATCCGTATCTGAATTGATAAATCCAGCCTCTACAAGTACAGCTGGCATCCGTGTCCGCTTCAACACTACAAGATTCGGTCTTGCTTTCACCCCCAGATCTACAAACCCCACCGTCTCCAATTGTTCATTGATTTCCTGCGCCATCTGATATTTAAGTCCAGACAAATCATAGATCAGACTTTCCACTCCCATTACTTCATTATCTGTCGGATAAGAGTTTCGATGGATCGACAGGAAAAAATCCACTCCTGCCTGATTTGCCTCTACCGCCCGCTCATATGGGGACAAATACACATCTGTTGTCCTGGTGTAAAGTACCTCAATTCCATTTTCCTGAAGAATCTCTCCCACTGTAAGCGTCAGCCTTAATGTATCATCTTTTTCACGGCGCCCCCGATAAACTGCTCCAGGATCACTTCCCCCGTGACCACTATCTAACATCATAGAATATGGCATATTTATTCCTCAAAATCTTTTTATATTATAGTATGACTCAAAAATCAGATAGGTGATTTTTCTAAAATGTGGAAATGTACAGATTTCCAAAAAAATTTCTGCACAGATAAACTTTCACTAGCAATTTCCTTCGAATACTTTTATAGCGCTAAAAAAGGTCCACCGGACCTTTTTGTCGCATGCTTGGCAACAAAAAAACTGCTGCTTCGTCAGATTATCCTTCACAAAGCAACAGTTTTGTTTACTGATTATTTTTACTGATTATTTTTTGCTTATTTATTCTCAATTGCTGTAATCATATCTACTCTGGTCTGGTGTCTTCCGCCTTCGAATTCTGCATTTAACCACTCATCGATGATCATCTTTGCAAGCTCAATTCCGATTACACGGGCACCGAATGCCAGAATATTGGTATTGTTATGCTGTCTGGAAAGTTTTGCAGAATATGGCTCTGAGCAAACAACTGCACGAACACCTTTTACTTTATTTGCTGCCAAAGAGATTCCAACTCCTGTACCACAGATCAGGATACCAAGATCTACATCTCCTGCTGCAACAGCTCGTCCAACTTTCTCGCCGTACTCTGGATAATTACAGCTCTCATATGTATCTGTACCAAAGTTCACAACTTCATATCCTTTTCCTTCCAGGTACTCTACTACCTGATTCTTCATGTCTACTGCTGCATGATCATTACCAATTCCGATTTTCATGACGTTATAGCCTCCTCTTTTCATTGTCGTCTTTTCTTTGACGCCTTTTTATATTATAATAGATAAGATTTCTATTATCAACACAGGTACATCAATTAATACAGAAAGATAACATAAGATTTTTTACACAAGCTTACTTTTAAGCAAGTGCTTGACTTTAATCATCTTACAGCTCAGAAAGAAAGGAACTATTATGATACAATATATTGCCAGCGATGTAGACGGAACTTTACTTCATGGTCACGCAACCACTCTGAATCCAGAATTGTTTGACATTATCCGCCAGCTAAAAGAACATGGGATACATTTTATTGCAGCCAGCGGCCGCCAGTACAAAAATCTCCAACGTCTATTCGCCCCTGTGAAGGATGATATCTCCTATGTTGCAGAAAATGGATCTATGTGTGTACATGATGGCAAGATCGTCTCATTAGGACATATTGATACTGGTCTTATCTACGAAATCGCAGACGCTGCAAAAGAATATGGTCATTGCCACACTTTAATTTCTACAGCCCGAACCGGATATACCGACTCACAAGATTCTGACTACATCGATCATATCCGTAACGATGTTGGTTATGACATGGACGTTGTCCAAAATGTACGTGATATCAAAGAACCTTTTATCAAAATCGCCGTATGTGATTTTGACGGAACTGAAAAACGTCTTCGCGCCTATTTTCAAGAGCGTTTCGCTGATCGGATCAAGATTGTGACCTCTGGAAATATCTGGATTGATTTCATTGCACCGAATGCCAACAAGGGTTCTGCTCTTTCCAATATCGTATCTTCCCTTGGCATGGATCCAAAGAATGGTATCACATTCGGAGATCAGTACAATGATCTGGAAATGTTGCAGCTGTCCAACACAAGCTATGCCATGACGACTGCTGCCACCGGCGTTGCTGATTACGCAACACATACGACAGATTCTGTCGAGAAAACGTTGCGGGAATTTCTTCAAACACTATAAACAATGAATTTATCTAGAACAACCCTTTCACTGCCGGATACAATTTTCTGAACTGCTGATACCGTTCTTCGTATTTCGCTACAAGTTCTGGTTCCGGTTCAATTGTATCCACAACTTTTACAAGCTTTTCGGCAATCGTTTCTACATCTGGATATTCTCCACATCCAACTGCTGCCAGCATTGCACCGCCAAGTGCCGGACCTTCTTCGCTTTCAATCACATCTACTTTTAAGTTCATGACATTTGCAATAATTTTTCTCCACAGTGGGCTTTTTACACCACCACCGCAGATCTTTGTCCGGTCAATCTGAATACCAAGACTTCTTGCCACTTCCAGAGAATCGCGAAGCCCAAATGCTACGCCTTCCAACACTGCCTGTGTCATGTCTGCCCTTGTTGTGTCCATGGACATACCGATAAACATGGCTCTCGCGTCTGGGTCATTATGTGGAGATCGTTCTCCCATCAGATATGGAAGATAAAAAACTCTGTTTTCTCCAAGATTTTTTATGTCCGTCTGCTCTGCGGCATAATCTTTTGTTCCGAGAATTTCTTCATTCCACCACTTATTACAGGACGCCGCGCTCAGCATACAGCCCATCAAATGATAGTGTCCGTCTGCGTGCGCAAATGAATGAAGGGCATTATGCTTATCTACTCCGAATTTTTCACTGGAGATAAAGATTGTTCCTGATGTTCCAAGGGAAATGTTACATCTTCCGTTTCCGACCGTTCCTGTGCCGACTGCCGCTGCTGCGTTGTCTCCAGCACCTGCGATTACCTTTACATTTTCTGAAAATCTCAGTTCTTCTGCGATTTCCGGCCGTAAAGTTCCTACTACTTCGTAACTTTCATGCAATTTTGGCAACTGTTCTTCTGTAATACCACATATATCTAACATTTCTTTTGACCAACATCTGTTTTCCACATCCATGAGAAGCATTCCCGAAGCATCTGACATATCTGTACAAAACGAACCTGAAAGCCGGTAAGCCAGATAATCTTTTGGCAGCATAATCTTTGCGATTTTTTTATAATTTTCCGGTTCATTTTCCTTCATCCAGAGAATCTTTGGCGCTGTAAAGCCTGCAAATGCAATATTCGCTGTATACTCGGATAATTTATCCTTTCCGATGACCTGATTCAAATAGTCAGTCTCTTTTGCAGTTCTTCCGTCATTCCATAAAATTGCCGGACGAATTACCTGATCGTCTTTATCCAGTGCTACCAGCCCATGCATCTGTCCGCCAAAACTGATGCCAGCCACCTGACTCTTATCGCATTCAGATGTCAGTTCTTTTATTCCTTCCATTGACTGCGCAAACCAATCCTGTGGATTCTGTTCTGACCAGCCCGGGTATGGAAAATATAATGGATATTCTTTTGATACAATTTTCTGAATATTGCCGTTTTCATCCATCATTAACAATTTTACCGCTGAAGTTCCAAGATCAACGCCAATATATAACATCACTTTGCCTCCCTCGCATGTTGTTACATCTATCTTACCTCAATTTATAGAACCAAACAACCTTCTTTCTTTGCAAAACGATTGAGCAATTTCCTTTCAAATAATCTCCGCCCGACTTCCTCCGGCTTTTTCCTTTGTCACTATAATTTGTCTGTCAATTCTTTCCTTCAATTCTCCTACATGAGAAATAATTCCAACAAGTTTATTGCCTTCCGTCAATCCAGCCAGCGCTTTTATTGCCTGCTCCAGTGATTCTTCGTCCAACGAGCCAAAACCTTCGTCCACAAACATCGTATCTAGACGGATTCCTCCGGCTCTTGACTGAACTTCATCCGAAAGCCCTAGCGCTAATGAAAGCGAAGCTTTGAAAGACTCTCCTCCAGACAATGTCTTAACGCTTCGTCTTGTGCCATTATAATGATCAATGACATCTAGTTCCAGACCACTCTGGCTTCGATTATTTCCAGCCACAACACTTCTTGCGAGTTCATATTGTCCCTCCGACATAACCATAAATCTTACGTTTGCCCGCTGTAAAATCCGTTCAAAGTACGCCATCTGAACATAAGTTTCCAGCATGATCTTTTCTTTCCCGGAAATGTTTCCATTTGCCGTATTTGACAGTGCTTTCACCAGCGCCCATTTTTGTTCCAAAACTATGATATCTTTCGACTTCTGTTCAATATTCAAAAGAGCTTTTTGATTTGTCGCCAGTCGTAATTGAAGCTCTTTTAACATTCTTTCATAATCAGCTCTTTGTTCCACTAATGTTGTCTTTTTTTCCTGTTCGCGCTCCACAAAAAATTCTCCGAGATTCTCAAGCTGCTTGTTGCATTGCTCCAGTTTCCCTTCTAGCTTTCGCATATCGCCATTCCATTTTTGCAGATTTTTCTGAGCTGCTTCATATTCCGCCCGGCTGTTTCTTTTCACTGTCTGCAGGTTCTGAAGTTCTATCTCAGCCTGTTTCCAGTCTTCATACCTAAGATTCTGCTGTTGCTCTTCAAACTGTTTGTTTTCCATATCTATCTCTGCTTTTAAAGCTGCAATCTGACCAGATATTTTTTCTCGTTCCTCACGTTTCGTAGTAATCTGCTCTTGTATCTTCTGAATCTGATTTTGGAGTAATTGATATCTTTCAACCTTTTTCTTATTACTTTTCATTTGTTCTTGAAGTTTGTATTCTTCATCTGTGAGTCTTTTTTCTTGCTCCTCAATCTGCTTCTGATCCGCCGCCCGTTCTTTTTGAGCATTTACTTTTCCCAATAGTTCAGCCGCCTCCTGGCTGGAAGCCTCCATCTGATTCCTTGCCTGTTCCCATTTTCGCTTAACTTCTTCCAGTTCCTTCTGTGACGGGATATATTCCGTACCACAAGCTTTCTTAGGATGCTCTTTGGAGCCGCACACTGGGCACGCTTCTCCTTCTTTTAAATGCTTTGCCAGCACCCCTGCCTGTCCATCTAAAAATGTCTGATATGCGAGATCATACTCTGTCTTTCTTTCCTTTGCAATCTGAGCTTTATCCACATACTGCTCCTGAATCTCGGAAAGCTTTCCACAAAGTAAATGATACTTCTTTGTATTTTCCACAACCTGTTTTAGTTCTTCTTTTTCAGAATCTAATTTTTCCTTTCGAAACAGTAATTCCGTTTTCCGTTCCGGCTCATTTTCCAATTGTATTTTCTCACTTTCATCATCCTTCAGACGCTTTTGTAACTCTTCTCTTTCAATGTCCTGCGTTTGTAACCTTTCTTTCTCCTCTTTTAGAAATTTTTTTCTTTCTATTATTCTCTTTTTCTTTTCTTCTAGTTCTTGATAAATCGATATCTGTGTCTGAATTTGAGCAATTTTTACTTCCAGCTCCTCTCTATTTTCCTGCTTTTTCTTTTGTCCTTCCCACTCCTGTTGAATTTTTTCACCTTGTTCCTGCACCTTTATATAATCAGCTTCAGCCAATTCAAGCGTACGAATCGTCTGCTCTCTCGTCTGCGCTTTTTGTAAATGCTCTTGTATCTGCTCCAACTCTTTTTGTAGATTCTGAAGCTTGCAATTTATATTTTCCGCTTCTTCCTGATCTAATCCTATCAATTCTTTTATCGCAGCAATTGCTTCTTCCATAGGAAGTTTTGCAAAGTTGATCTCTTCTTTTCCCAACACTCCTTCTAAATATTGATTTACGCTTCTTCTTGCAAATTCCAGCTCATCCGAAAGTTTACCTGATTCCGCTTTCAATTTTTCCTGTAAAATCTGATAACCGCCTGTCTTAAAAATCTCCCGGAAAATTCCCTGTCTTTCTTTTGTATCTGCCAGTAATAATTTTTGAAAATCTCCCTGTGCAATCATCGCGATTTGAAGAAACTGATTTCGATTCAGACCTAAAATTTCAATAATTGCTTTATTCACTTCTTTTTGTTTTGTAACTACACGGCCATCCGGATATGTCAATTCGGCCTCTGACCTCTGAAGTGTCATTCCTCCACCTTTTTTTGCCGGCCGTTCATACTCCGGATTTCTCCGGACTTTATATTCCTGCCCCCCATTTTCAAAAAGAAGTTCTACCTCTGTCGGAACCTGCGCATCTGCATATTTTGACCGAAGCATTGCCGGTTCCCGATTCTCACCACTGGCCGCACCATATAATGCATAGACAATACCATCAAAAATTGTCGTTTTACCTGCTCCTGTATCTCCGGTAATCAAATACAATCCACCTGTTCCAAGCCTTTCCATATCCAGTTCCTCGCAACCTGCATACGGTCCAAATGCAGATAGTTTTAATTTTTTCGGTCTCAATTCTTATCCTCCCAGATTTTTTCAATTAACGAATGAATCAATTGCTTCTGTTCTTCATTCATTTCCTGATTATTCTGTTTTTCATATAAATCTTCAAATATATCAAACGGTGTTTTTTCTTCTACTTCCTGCACATCCGCAAATGATTTCCTTCCACGCGTCCTTTGATTGTCATAATCCAATTTCATAAGATTCGGATAAATGACTTGTAATTTCCGTACCGCGTCTGGTATATCTTCTTCATCTGTCAATGTAATATGCATATAACAATTTCTGTCCAGACTGTCATAATAAGATTTTTCCGCCACTTCCATATAGCTTCCTTTTATCTCATACCAGTCATGTAAAGGATTCAATTCTTTTGTTCGAATAACTACATTTCCCTTTTGTTTCATTTCTACGATTGTCACAGACTTTTTGTGGTGAATCTCCGAAAAGGAATATTTTAACGGAGTTCCACAATATCGCACTGTCTCTCTGCTAATCTTCTGCGGTCCGTGAATATGGCCCAGTGCTACATAATCAAAATTTTCGAATACATTTACATCTACATTATCTGTTCCCCCCACAGAAATCTCTTCCGACTCACTTCTCTTCGCCCCAGTTACAAACTGATGTGTCACGATTACATTTCTTTCATCCGGATTTACTTTCATCTGCTCCACTGCAACGCGCAAAGCATCTGTATAGTTTTCCACCTGTTCCTCTTCAAAAAAATGCTTTACGTTTACTGGCTTTACAAATGGTAACAAATAAATATTAACCGGTCCCCATTCATCTGTCAGTACAATCGAATCTGTATTTCCAGAATATGCCGGTGCAACATACACACCACTTTCTCTCATCAATCGACCACCAAATGCAATTCTCTCCGCGCTGTCATGATTACCACTAATTATGAATGTCTGCACTTTTTTTCTTGATAACTGACACAAAAAATCATCAAATAACTGGATTGCCTCTATAGGCGGTATTGATTTATCGTAGACGTCTCCAGCAATGAAAACTGCCTCCGGCTTTTCTTCATCAACGACAGTAAGTATTTTCTTCAAAATATCTCTTTGATCTTCCAGCATCGAAAACTCATTCACACGTTTTCCCAGATGCAAGTCCGATATATGTATAAATTTCATGGCAGCCACACCTCATTCTTATTTTTAATCTCATGTGCTTTTATTATATCGATGTTTTTTTCTGTAATCAACCATTCTCTCTCCTGACTATATCACTCAAAATCTTTCCTGTGTAATAAATACAAAACCCCAGAGTCCTAAAACTCTGGGGCATATATCATATGTGATTTTCATCTTAATTTTTCATCTTAAATTTTCATAAGAACATCTTTTCCTGAAATACCTGGTTCTGTCATATGAATTGGATCAAGAATTCGACTCAGTTCCTCTTCATCCATAATATTTTCTTTCAAAATCAAGCTTCTTACAGATTCATTGGAATTAATTGCTTTTTTCGCAATGTCTGCTGTTTTTTCATAACCTACATGCGGACAAATCGCTGTAATGATTCCTACACTGTTTTCTACCAACTGACGACATCTTTCTTCATTGGCCGTAATTCCTACGATACAATTATCTACGAGTGTCTCAACTGCATAGCCAAGCGTATCGATAGACTGGAACATACAATAGAAAATGATCGGCTCAAATGCATTTAATTCTAACTGTCCTGCTTCGGCTGCCATTGTAATTGTCATATCATTTCCAATAATATTAAACGCTACCTGATTAACTACTTCCGGAATAACCGGATTTACTTTACCAGGCATAATAGAGGAACCATTCTGTTTTGCCGGAAGATTAATCTCTCCAAAACCAGCACGCGGACCGGATGACATAAGTCGAAGGTCATTAGACATTTTTGAAAGTGTTACGGCACATGCTTTCACTGCACCGGAAACAGCAACAAAGGAATCCAGATTCTGTGTTGCATCTATCAGATCAAATGCCTGTATAAACTCCATTCCTGAAATTTCTGAAAGGTTAGGAACAATTCTTCTCAAATAATTCTCATCTGCATTGATACCTGTTCCAATGGCGGTTCCTCCCATATTGAGAGTACGCATCTCATCCATTGCCTTGTCCATTCTGTGGATATCTCGCATGATCGCTACTGAATATGCTTTAAATTCCTGTCCCAGACGAATCGGCACTGCATCCTGCATCTGCGTACGTCCCATCTTGATTACATGATCAAACTCTTTCGCTTTTTCATTAAGCGCATCATAAAGACGCAGAAGTTGTTTCTTTAAATTCTGCAACAGATGAAGTGAAGTCATCTTTCCGGCAGTTGGTATGACATCATTTGTCGACTGGCCACAGTTCACATCATCGTTCGGATTTACAATTGTATAATCTCCTTTTTTTCCTCCAAGAATCTCAATTGCACGATTGGCAATGACTTCATTGGCATTCATATTTAAAGAAGTTCCTGCTCCCCCCTGTATAGGATCTACTATAAAATCATCATGAAATTTTCCTTCAATAATCTCATCACAAGCCTGTACAATAGCCTGTGCTTTTTTCTTCTCAAGAATACCGACTTCACAGTTTGTAATAGCTGACGCTTTTTTGATATATGCAAGACTGTTAATAATCTCCGGATGCATATTCAGACCTGTGATGTGAAAGTTTTCTGCTGCACGCAAAGTCTGCACTCCATAATATACCTCTTCCGGAATATCCTTTACCCCAATAGAATCTTTTTCTACACGATAATCCGTTTTTTTCATATCGTCCATAGTTACTCTCCTTTTACCATTCATTCTCCCAGCGAATCATTTTGGTTCGTTTCTTTTAGTTGTCCTTATTATATATACCTGCTATAATATAATCAAATACATATATTTTTATAGATTATATAGCTTAAAAGTTATATTTTCAAAGGGGGATAATATGTTTCAAGGAATGAAATATGTCTATGAAGTATATAAAGAAAAAAGTTTTTCAAAAGCTGCCGCCAGCCTTTTTATTTCGCAGCCTTCTTTAAGTGCAAATGTAAAACGAATAGAAAATCGCATCGGTTCTCCTATCTTTGACCGAAGCACAAAACCCTTACAACTGACAGAGGTCGGCGAACATTATATACAGGCCATTGAAAAAATTATGGATATTGAAAATAATCTGAAAAATTTTATTCGCGATTTAGGAGATTTAAAAACCGGAACACTCAACATAGGCGGAAGTAACTTTTTTTCTTCATGGGTACTTCCTTCTCTTATCGCTGATTTTTCCCAAAAATTTCCTAATATCCAGATTTCTCTCGTAGAGGAAAGCAGCGCGAATCTTTCTCTGCTCCTCCAAGCAGGAAAACTAGATTTAATGATCGATAACTGTATTTTAGATGAGCAGATTTTTGATCACTATGTTTATCAAAAAGAACATCTTTTACTTGCCGTTCCCAAAAGCTACTCCGTAAATACCCGACTGCAAGAATATCAGATTCCTATTGAGACCATTCATGACGGTAGTTTCCTTTCTCCGGAGGTTCTTTCCGTTCCACTAAACAGTTTTGCAAATGAGCCCTTTATTATTCTACGTTCAGATAACGATACCGGTAAGCGTGCTCTAACGATTTGCCAGGAAAACAACTTTACTCCGCATACAATTTTTCGACTAGATCAACAGATGACCGCCTATAATATCGCCTGTTCTGGAATGGGGATCACTTTTATCGGGGATCTCCTGCTCGCAAGCGCACCGGCAACTTCAGAACTTATTTTTTATAAACTTCCCGGCAAGAACTGTAATCGAAATGTATCATTTTACTGGAAAAAAGGACGCTACATCAGCAGAGCTATGGAAGAATTTCTAAAAATTGCTCTCCCTCAATAACACTGGAAATAGAATTTCCTATGAAATAATAAAATCAGGAGCACCCGCCTCACAGATGATCCTGATTTTATTATTATATTTTTACATTCTATATAGCAAGAAGATTCTTGATTGCTTCCATATAAATCAGAACAGCTTCTTCCATCTCGGATACAAGAATATATTCATCTGAACCATGGATACGATAATCTACTCCTAGTTTTTCCGGTCCAAATGCAATAATATTTTTCAATGTTTTTGCATAAGTTCCCCCACCAATTACCATTGGCTCATTTTCCGTATCTCCTGTCACATCAACATACGCTTTGTATAAGGCCTCTACCAGCGGTGACTCTCTTGGGAAAAACAATGGATTCCCGATACTGTTAATTTCAATTCGTCCATTTTCATCCTCTAATTTTCCTTCACACATACTGCGGATATCTTCCTCTTTAAATGTAACCGGAACACGGATATCAATTGTACAAGAGATCACACCATCTTCTGTTTTCACAATTCCGTTACAAAGTGTCAATTCTCCATATGCATCTTGGCATTTTAATCCAACTCCAACTCCATCACAAGAAGTTCCAATATGTGAATTATAGAATTTTACAAAGTCATCTTCGAATCCAACTTGCTCCAGACATTCAAATATCACGCCTGCTGCATTCACACCAAATGTCGGTGTACTTGCATGTGCCGGAACACCTTTCGCTTCAATATGGATTTCTCCATTCTCTTCTGTAACTTTATATTCCTGAAGTTTTGTGTTAGCAAAAGCGGCTTCCAATTTTTCTTTCAGACCATCTTCTGCCGGAATAACTGCTGTGCAGTTATCACATACTGCATTAGATACAAAACCACCATTCATAGCAATAATCTTTGTGTTCTTAGAATACACAGTCATACCCATATGACCTTTTTCTCCATGAATACATGGGAAACTTGCATCTGGAGTAAATCCACAGGATAACTCCTCAGCTACTTCATTATAATGCTGCATACATCTAGAACCTGTTTCCTCATTACATCCCATAATAAGACGAACACGTTTATTAAGTTTTACGCCTGAATCACGCAGTAATTTCATCGCATAAAGAGCTTCCATCACAGGTCCTTTGTCATCTGTAGTTCCACGTCCATACACATAATCACCTTTACGTGTCAATTCGAATGGATTATAGCTCCAATCTCCACCTACAGGTACAATATCAAGATGTCCGGCGATACCAACAATTTCGTCTCCTTCTCCCATCTCTGCATAACCACAATAATTGTCCAAATTCACTGTACGGAATCCCATCTCTTCCGCAATTTGAAGTCCTACGCTAAGTGCTTTAGCTGGTCCTTCTCCAAATGGCTTTCCTTCTTCCGGTGTGCCAAGCTGTGAATCAATTGCTACCAATCTTCCCAAATTAGCAACCATCTCTTCTGATAATGCATGAATCTTTTCTTTCATCTTAATTTATCCTCCAATTTTTTTATTATTATTGTTAAAATTTTTAATTCTATAACGTATATAATCCATGTAGGATCACGTAATAGTCCCCTCGCTCGTTGCATCGTCTTTACGCATCAAAATCGGCTTCAAATACTCCTTCCGGTGTGCGCATTGTCAAAATACCAAGATTAAAATCTTCATCTCGGATTGTAATATGATATTCAAAAACAACTTCCTCATCAAATTTAGACAATAACAAATACTCTCCATTTTCTTTTCTGGCCAACTATTATTATCCTATCATAACTTCCTGTAGAATACAATTTATATGCTACAGCGTTCTCACTTTTCTATTATATTAAAAACCCCAGAAGTGAACCGACCCCCAGAAGTTAGACCAAAAAATCTAACTATTGGGGGTCGGTTCACTAAGCGGTTATCTTTGATATCTTAATAGTAAAGCGGACTAACCGTCTATCAGTAGCACTCTTTTTCTATAATCATATTATCAAGTATCTGTGGAAATGTCAAAAAGTTCTTACCTTATTTCAAATAGCCCTGGCATGCCTATTTTCTCAGCTATTATATTTGCTTTTGAACTTGTGATGTTTGATAACAATTTTGTTGGCAAACTTTTCGATTTTTGCAATAACTCTCCCGTACTCATTTCCAAATTGAAAGCCCTTTTTATTGTTACCAATCCTTTTACTCCTTCTTTCGGCATTTTTATTAAATATAGATCACCATAGTCAACTCCTCTTACATCTTCTCCATCTATATCTTCGATTTCAAATCCTTTTTCCATCCATTTATTAAAATCCGGAATAATTTGATACGGACTTTCCAAATCATAATCACCCGCATCTACCAGATAAACGGTTTTCGCTTCTTTTTCCTGCTTCATCAGAAAGACCAGGTCACCACCATCATCTCCAACAGCAACGATATCTGGCTGATATATATTTACCTGCAAGTCTTTATTCATAGCATCTAATTCTTCAAGCGAATAGAATGTGCAGCCATTCTCTAAGCTCAGACCATCATATTTACATATGAACTCTTTATATACTGCTGGCAGTTTATATTTTTCTTCCTTTAATTCAAATGGTAAAGCCTTACTTTTTTGCAAATTATCAAACAACCTTTTCTCAAATCTTTTTCCGTCATTTACATACATTCTTCCTGATTTACTGAAAGATACTTCCGGTATCATTTCTGTCTTTATACTTAAATTTATAAACTTTGCAATCGGATCAAAATTAATTAAATTATGCGGTTCCGGAAAATTCTTCTCTATATTAAATTCTTCATATTCTTTTATAAAGCTCTTATGTTCGGGCATCTTAATCTTATCAAGTAATGGACTGCCTTCCAAAAACTTCATAGCTATATGATACAAACCATGTATAAATATTGCCACCATCTTTCCCAAAGTTTGAATGTCTTTATCCAGCCCATAAATGTGTTCATTAATCCACTTACATTTTCCCATAAGATCACACAATTCCTGTAATCCGCAATTAACTCCGTCCACATCTTTCTGATATAAATCATAGAAAAATTTTGCTAGTTTTAAATCAAATTGTGTCCGTTTTTTCTCCATAAATGTACTTAATTCTGCCTGCGCTTTCTTTCCCACCTCATCATCATGATATGTCATGGCATAAACCATATTATAATACGAAGCTGAATAACTGTAACTAGCAGGTCCTGCCTCAAACGGCATGATTTTTTCCAACAGCTTGTAATCATTACAAAAATAAGCAATCACAGCTTCGATGAAATTAATTGTCTGTGTTCCTCCGCTATTCGCTCTATTTCTATAAATGCAATTGAAACGATTTTCCTGATAAATCCCATTCAACATATAAGCCATATCACCGGTTATAAAAGCTTTATTTATTCCTGCAAACATAAGTCTATTGCTGCGCAGCAAATTAAAATACATATTCCAGAAGTATCCGTCTGCTTTTCCCAATTCGACTTTCTTTTTAAATTCAGCTATAGCCCTTTCAATATCACTCCAAAGTTCATCTTCACCAGACTCACCCATTATTTTTTCATATTTTTGTTGATAACTTTTTGCTGCCTTTACCATAACTTATCCCTTTCTCAATTCTACAACCCACAATTATCTGACATCTAATTATATTAAATTTCTTTTACCTCTTTTTGAGGAACGCAATTTAATTTTTTTACCATAAATTCAAATATTTCCGCTTCATATCCAGACGAATACAATAACTGAAAGTTATTACATCGATGAATAATAATATACTTTTGTGTATTTCCCCAAAATTCAACCTTAAAAGTTGCTGTCAATATTCCGTTAAAAAATATTCGTTTTATACCTTTTACTTTGAGAAAGTATTCGTTATTTTTTTCAAAAAAATCATACTCTAATGTATCATTGGCATTATGAGTTTTCAGTTGCCGAATTATTTCACTTTGAGACATTTCTGTTTCAAATATCAGATTCTGTCCTGCATTTATATATGTCCCGTTAGAATATTTCGTATATCTCTTCCAACGTGTTACGATAATTATCACCGAGCTAATCAACAATATACAAAAAAATATATAAAAAACAAGCGTACTGTTCATATTACTCCCTTTCCTCGATTTATTTTTGTAATATCAACTGCGTTTATTGATATAGCGATTTTCGTATTTTAATAATTTATAAATCAAGTTTATCTAATTACTATAATCGGAACTCTTCCTTCTGATTTTTAAACTATTATAAATTATCAATCTCAATATCGCACTGCATTTCTTTTGCTTCATTCATCGCCTCGCTTAAAACGGAAATCAAATCTCTTCCATCACTGGTAACAAAATAATTAGACAAATCTGTAATATCTGAACTAATATTATTTCCCCAAGGCGGTGTTAAACTTAAGTCTTCAGCATCCCATATTACATCAGAGGGCGGAAAATTTTTCAGTTCTTTTCTTACTTTACGCAATTCCTCTAGCCCTTCATTTAAATCTTGATTTTTTAAACATCCTTGATATAATTCTCCCATTAATTTGGGATAAACACGCCCCCATTTCCCATGTTCGAGCCGAATACATATCGTAGAAAAAAAAGAATGCAAAAAATCACTTGTTCCAACTTGAAACCAATAATAGCCTACTTTAAACCCTACCGCCATATCATCCCTCCACTATTTGCTATGCAATGCCACCGTTATCTGACTTTTTTTGTAAACTCACAATTTCGTTAAACCATTAAATCGTATTCTCTCGGGCTTTGAGCACCTATAGTTACAAATCGTAACTGCTCCTTTTTACTATAAGCATTTTTTAATATCATATATCCATTGATAGTTGTAGAAGCATATCTTTTCATAATTTTTCTTAAATCATTGAAGATTTCTTTGCTAATTTTATTGTCATACCATATTGTAGATACAGTTGTAGGCACAATTGTATTTTCATCATATAATCCGCCAAGATTAATAGAAACACTCGTTTCATTCAGATATTGAGATATATGTTTATATTTATCAAAGCATATTGATTTGTCATCTTTTATAACAAGATATTGATTTCCTATGTGACTTCCATTGAGAGAAATACCAAAATAAATAGTTTTAGTAATATCATCAATTTTATTCTCATTTCTACCACATTTATAATATTTAACTAAATTAAGTTCTTGAAATTCATAAAATACACTTTCTAAATCTTTTCTTGTTCCAAATACTCTAAAACTTCTTGAAGCCATTTGTTTTTCCCCTAAAGCCAAGTTTGCATTGCGTTTTTCTAAGTATACCATATTGCATAACAAAACTCTATTCTTACCTTTTTATACAACTCAAAACCCCAGAAGCCTAAGCCTCTGGGGTTTTGAGTTAATATTCTGATAACAAATCTCTTGTATATGCGCCAATCTCACGACTTCGTCGTTCGTTCGCGGGCATTCGTAAAATGCCCACTTCCAAGGCGAAAAAAAGAGACTTGCAAGCAAGCTTGCAGTCTCTTTTTTTCGCCTTGATTGGCGCTTTATTCATTGCTTTCGCGTATATTACTCGATGATTGTAGCAACACGTCCTGATCCTACAGTACGTCCACCCTCACGGATAGCGAAACGAAGTCCCTGCTCCATAGCAACTGGGTGAATCAGTTCGATTGTCATCTCTACGTTATCTCCAGGCATGCACATCTCTGTTCCCTCTGGAAGCTCGCAAACACCTGTTACGTCTGTTGTTCTGAAGTAGAACTGTGGACGATAGTTGTTGAAGAATGGAGTATGACGTCCACCCTCGTCTTTTGTCAGTACATAAACCTGAGCTGTGAATTTCTTGTGGCATGTAACTGAACCTGGTTTACAAAGAACCTGTCCTCTTTCGATTTCTGTTCTCTGGATACCACGAAGAAGAGCACCGATGTTGTCACCAGCCTGAGCTTCATCAAGAAGTTTACGGAACATTTCAACACCTGTTACAACTGTCTTCTTAGTATCTTCGTGAATACCAACGATTTCTACTTCGTCAGATACATGAAGAACACCACGCTCTACTCTACCTGTAGCAACTGTACCACGTCCTGTGATAGAGAATACATCCTCTACTGGCATAAGGAATGGCTTATCTGTATCACGCTCTGGATCTGGGATATAAGAATCTACAGCATCCATGAGTTCCATGATCTTGTCTCCCCACTCTGAGCTAGGATCTTCAAGAGCTTTAAGAGCAGATCCCTGGATGATCGGTGTGTCATCTCCTGGGAACTCATACTCGTCTAACAGCTCACGGATTTCCATCTCAACGAGCTCAAGAAGCTCTGGATCGTCAACCATGTCACATTTGTTCATGAATACAACGATGTAAGGAACACCTACCTGACGAGAAAGCAGGATGTGCTCTCTTGTCTGAGCCATAACACCATCAGTAGCAGCTACAACAAGGATAGCTCCATCCATCTGAGCAGCTCCTGTGATCATGTTCTTTACGTAGTCAGCATGTCCTGGGCAGTCAACGTGTGCATAGTGACGTTTCTCTGTCTGGTACTCAACGTGAGCTGTAGAAATTGTGATACCACGTTCTCTCTCTTCTGGAGCTTTATCGATATCTTCAAAGTTCTCTGCTGTGTTTCCTGGTACTCTTGCTGCAAGTGTCTTTGTGATAGCAGCTGTAAGAGTTGTTTTACCATGGTCAACGTGACCGATAGTACCGATATTACAATGCGGTTTTGTTCTTTCAAATTTAGCCTTTGCCATTTTGAATATCCTCCTTAAATATATGCTTTTAAAGCATTTTCTAAAAATATTTTACGATTACTCGGCTAGTTTTGATTATATTTCAAATCATACAGTTTTTCAAGCCTTTTTACGCCTTTTTACAAGGAATTAAGCATTTTTGTTGGATAATACCTTCTCCTGTACAGACTTTGGTACCTGCTCGTATTTCTCGAAGAACATTGAGTAGTTACCACGTCCCTGTGTTCTGGAACGAAGATCTGTAGAGTATCCGAACATCTCTGCAAGTGGTACATAACCATGTACGATCTTACCACCGCCAAGATCATCCATACCCTCGATACGTCCACGACGTGAGTTGATATCTCCAATAACATCTCCCATGTACTCTTCTGGCATTGTTACCTCAACCTTCATGATAGGCTCAAGAAGTACCGGGTCAGCTTTCTTCATAGCGTCCTTGAATGCGAGGGATCCTGCGATATGGAAAGCCATCTCACTGGAATCGACCTCATGGTAAGATCCGTCGTATACGTTAGCGTGGATACCAACAACCGGGAATCCTCCAAGGAGACCTGACTGCATAGCTTCCTCAATACCTTCTCCGATCTTCGGAATGTACTCTTTCGGAATAGCTCCACCAACTACAGTAGACTCGAATTTGAATGTCTCCTCACCGTTAACATCCATTGGCTCAAATTTAACTTTACAGTGTCCGTACTGTCCACGTCCACCAGACTGTTTAGCATATTTGCTATCTACATCAACAGCCTTAGTAAATGCTTCTTTGTATGCAACCTGTGGTGCACCAACGTTAGCTTCTACTTTAAACTCACGAAGAAGACGGTCAACGATAATCTCCAGGTGAAGCTCACCCATTCCGGCGATGATTGTCTGTCCAGTTTCCTGATCAGTGTGTGCACGGAATGTAGGATCCTCTTCTGCAAGTTTTGCAAGGGACTCACCAAGTTTACCCTGGGAAGCCTTTGTCTTAGGCTCGATAGCAAGCTCGATAACTGGCTCTGGGAATTCCATAGACTCCAGAATTACTGGGTGCTGCTCATCACAGATTGTATCACCTGTTGTAGTGAATTTGAATCCGATAGCTGCAGCGATATCTCCGGAATAAACCTTATCCAGCTCTTCACGCTTGTTGGCATGCATCTGAAGGATACGTCCAACACGCTCTTTTTTATTCTTTGTAGCATTCAGTACATAAGAACCGGAGTTCATTGTACCAGAGTAAACTCTGAAGTATGCCAGTTTACCAACGAATGGGTCTGTCATAATCTTGAATGCAAGTGCTGAGAATGGCTCCTCGTCTGAAGAATGTCTTACAACATTGTTTCCATCCTCATCCACACCTTCGATTGGTGGGATATCTGTTGGTGCAGGCATGTACTCGATAACTGCATCAAGCATCTTCTGAACACCTTTATTTCTGTATGCTGATCCACATGTTACAGGTACTGCTGTACACTCACATGTTGCTTTTCTCAGAGCTGCCTTTAACTGATCAACTGAAGGAATCTCGTCCTCAAGATACATCATCATAAGCTCGTCGTCTAACTCACAGATTTTCTCAACCATCTCTGTGTGATAAAGCTCAGCATCATCTTTCATATCTTCCGGAATATCAGTGATTGTGATGTCATTTCCCTTATCATCGTTGTAGATGTAAGCTTTCATTTCCATCAAATCAATGATTCCCTTGAAATCATCTTCTTTACCGATTGGCAGCTGAAGAACGATTGCATTTTTACCAAGTCTTGTTCTGATCTGATCTACAGCATTGTAGAAATCAGCACCAAGGATATCCATCTTGTTGATGAATGCCATTCTTGGAACGTTGTATGTGTCAGCCTGACGCCATACGTTCTCTGACTGCGGCTCTACACCACCCTTAGCACAAAATACACCTACCGCTCCGTCCAGTACACGAAGTGAACGCTCTACCTCAACAGTAAAGTCAACGTGTCCCGGAGTATCAATGATATTGATACGATGCTCAAGAGCACCCGGCTTCGGCTTACAGTTCTCTTCCAATGTCCAGTGACATGTTGTAGCTGCAGAAGTAATTGTGATACCTCTTTCCTGCTCCTGCTCCATCCAGTCCATAGTAGCAGTACCTTCATGAGTATCACCAATCTTATAGTTTACACCGGTATAGTAAAGAATACGCTCTGTCAGTGTAGTCTTACCAGCATCAATATGAGCCATGATACCGATGTTTCTGGTTCTCTCTAATGGATATTGTCTCTCAGCCATTATTGCCTCCTAAAATATTAGAAACGATAGTGAGCAAATGCTTTGTTTGCCTCAGCCATCTTGTGCATGTCTTCTTTCTTCTTTACAGATGCACCAGTGTTGTTTGCTGCATCAAGAATCTCATTTGCCAGTCTTTCTTCCATTGTCTTCTCGCCTCTCTGACGGGAATATGTTGTAAGCCAGCGAAGCGCTAAAGTCTGTCTTCTGTCTGCTCTTACCTCGATTGGCACCTGATAGTTTGCTCCTCCGATACGTCTTGCCTTTACCTCAAGTACTGGCATGATGTTGTTCATAGCCTCTTCGAATACTTCGATTGCTGGCTTCTCGGATTTGTCTGCGATTCTTTCGAATGCTCCATATACAATCTTCTGTGCAACACCCTTCTTACCGTCTAACATGATGTTATTGATAAGCTTTGTTACCACTTTACTATTGTACATTGGATCTGCTAATACGTCTCTTTTCTGAGTATGTCCTTTACGTGGCACGGTCCTTCCCTCCTTAAACATTTTGATTAATTCATAGGTACTCACATGTGTCGTTCTGATGATACAGTGTAGTGCAAAGACATAACTCAACATCTATATGTCTCGCAACTTACTCAATCATAGTTCTGTTTGTGAATATAAATTCATATGGCAGTTCTTCTTACTAAGCTCGTGAACTACCTCGCTAAGTTCCGAAGAACAATCTTCGTACTAAATTCACATTTCCCTTGCGGTCATGCTCATTAAGTGCTCAGGATTTATTTAGCGTCTTTTGGTCTCTTAGCGCCGTATTTAGAACGAGCCTGTCTTCTCTTAGCAACACCTGCTGTATCAAGTGTTCCTCTGATGATGTGGTATCTTGTTCCTGGAAGGTCTTTTACTCTTCCTCCACGAATAAGTACAACACTATGCTCCTGAAGGTTATGTCCTTCTCCTGGGATATAGCTTGTTACTTCGATACCGTTAGAAAGACGAACTCTGGCGATCTTTCTAAGAGCTGAGTTAGGCTTCTTAGGTGTAGCTGTCTTAACAGCTGTACATACGCCTCTCTTCTGTGGAGCAGACTCATTAGTTGCTCTTTTCTTAAGAGAATTGTACCCTTTCTGAAGTGCAGGAGCTGTAGACTTCTTTACAGATGTCTGACGTCCTTTTTTTACTAACTGGTTAAATGTTGGCATTCTCTTTCACCTCCTATGATAGTAATAAGTTGCCTCGTTTACACGAAATATGCGCACTAAAAACTAATGCCTTTTTATGCACGCTAGATTATAGTATTATGAAACCGCTTAATTGTCAAGGGGTTTTGCAAGATTTTTACAGAGTTTTTCTACGGATTTACATAACGTTTTTCATGGATTTTCCCCTTGTCATTTAAATTATCTTTCTCTATAATAAAAAAGATTTCTTTTTTGGAATCAAAGTATTTTACAAAAGACAGGAGAACACTTGATATGAATATCACACTTCATACATTTTTAGTCGTATGCCCGCTTGTTTTTCTCGCCGGGCTCGTCGACGCCATCGGTGGTGGCGGCGGTCTGATTTCACTTCCAGCTTTTTTAATTGCCGGGCTTCCGCCTCATGCAGCAATTGCCACGAATAAAATATCCAGTCCATTCGGAACTGCACTTGCCACTTACCGTTTTGCGAAAGCAAAACTCATTAATTTAAAGCTGGCAGCGCCTGCGGTAGTCGCTGCGATCTGCGGTTCTTTCATCGGTGCACAGATCTCCCTTCGCGTCCCGGAACACATTCTTTCCTATGTATTAATGGTAATCCTTCCGGTATCTGCATTTCTCGTATTAAACAAGAAATTATTTAACGATGAAGGGAGTGAAGAGATCACTCTGAATCGAAGAACTTACTTAACTGCAACGATAGCTGCATTTATCGTTGGATGTTACGACGGATTCTATGGACCGGGAACCGGAACATTTTTAATTATCGCGTTCACAGTATTTGCTCATCTGAACATCCAGACCGCAAATGCACAGGCAAAAGTCATCAACTTGACTACGAACCTGACCGCACTTGCAATCTTTCTTTACAATGGACAAGGCGTTTTAAGTCTCGGACTTGCATCTGCAGCCTGCAATATGCTTGGCGGATACATCGGTGCCGGACTTGTGATGAAAAACGGTTCTAAAATTGCCAGACCAAGTATTGTATTCGTATTATTCCTGCTTGCACTAAAAGCACTTGGGATTTATTAATTCAGCACAATCACCAAAAGGGGCAGCCTTAATCAGCGATGGGGACGTAGTACTTTATTAAAGTGCTACGTCCCCAATTTAATTTTTATACTTTAAATCTGTATCCCACGCCCCAGATTGTCTCAATGTACTGTGGGTTTGATGTGTCTACTTCTACTTTTTCTCGGATCTTTTTGATATGAACAGTCACAGTCGCAATATCTCCGATAGATTCCATATCCCAGATTTCCCGGAACAGTTCTTCTTTTGTATATACGTGATTCGGGTGGCTTGCAAGGAATGTGAGTAAATCAAATTCTTTTGTTGTAAATGTCTTCTCTACATCGTTGACCCATACGCGTCTTGCAGTTGTGTCGATACGGAGTCCGCGGATCTCAATAATTTTATTCTTTTCCACTGCGCTTCCTGTCAGGCGGTCATATCTTGCGAGGTGTGCTTTTACTCTTGCTACCAGCTCGCTCGGACTGAATGGTTTTGTCATATAATCGTCTGCACCGAGTCCCAGCCCACGGATTTTATCAATATCGTCTTTCTTTGCGGATACCATGATGATTGGTGTATTTTTTTCTTCTCGGATTTTCTTACAGATTTCAAATCCGTCCACACCCGGAAGCATGAGATCCAGTATGAACAAGCTGTATTCATCTTTCAGGGCTTTTTCAAGTCCTGTCTCTCCGTCATTTGCAACTTCCACCTCAAATCCGCTCAGTTCCAGATAATCTTTTTCCAGATCTGCAATTGTCTCTTCATCTTCTACGATTAATATTTTACTCATTTACTGGTACCTCCTGATACTTTCTAAGCACAAAATACATGGTTGTCCCGGTATGTTCCCGGCTCGTTGCCCAGATTTTTCCACCGTGTTCTTCTATAATCTTCTTTACAATAGAAAGACCAATACCGCTTCCTCCTTTTGAGGAATTTCTTGATGCGTCCGTCCGATAAAATCTCTCGAACACATTTGGCAGATCTTTTGACGCAATTCCTTTTCCGTTATCTTCGATTTCGATCTGAACAAAATCCCCTACATCTTTGACGCGCAAATTAATCTTTGGCTTGTCTTTATCCATATATTTTACAGAGTTATTCACAATGTTATGCACCACTCTCTTAATTTGTTCTGGGTCTGCAATAACCTTGACCTTAGGTTCTACATAATTAAAATAACCAAATTCCACATTTTTTGCCTCTAAATCCAAAGACAAATCCTCTGAACAATCATTAAAATAATCATTCACAGATAAAATTGTGAAATTGTACGGAATACGGTTCGTGTCAATTTTTGAATAAAGAGTCAGCTCGTTGATCAGTACGTCCATCTCACTCGCTTTATTGTAAATGGTCCGTACATATTTTGCCACTTTGTCCGGAGTATCTGCCACACCGTCCATGATTCCTTCTGCATAACCTTTGATGGTCGTCACAGGTGTCTTTAGATCATGGGAAATGTTACTGATCAATTCTTTATTTTCTTTGTCAAATTTCAGTTTCTCTTCTGCCGTATTCTTCAGACGTTTTCGCATGTCTTCCAGATCCCCACAGAGCTGTCCGAGCTCGTCATCTGTCTCAACCGGCAGTTCAAAGTCAAGATTTCCTTCTTTTATACTTTTTGTTGCCTCCCGCATCTTTCCGACCGGTCCCATGACACTTCTGTAAATCCAGATGATCAGCACACATGCGGTAAATACAAGTACCAGGAAAATGCATACGATAATCTCCACGAACAGATTTTTCACTTCCGGAATCAGGCTTCCTACATTTGTCACAATAAATGCACTGCCTTCACTTCCATCCGAATACTGAAAATCAATCTGTTTTAGAAGGACTTGTGCTTTTCCTCCAAGATACATGCCATTTTCTGATGTCGTCTCGGCCGCTCCATACTCCGGGAGCTGGCTGATGACTTTCTCAGCTTTAGAAGCCTCCGTACCAATATAGGCAATCGTATCATTCTTTCTCACAAGAAGATAAGATTTTTTATCTTGCAGTTCACCATTCAGACTTTCCAGTTGTGCTGCATCTTCCATTTCTTCCGGATTTTCCCGTATCAATGCCTCCAGCTCACGATATGGCTGTTCTGTCAGCCGTGTAAGAACGGTTACAGAACTAGCCAGACTCTCGACTGTCGTATTCTTGATCCCATAATTTTTCTCAATAGAACTAAGTTGATATTTTCCAACCATACACACAAGCGCCGAAGATAATACAAGTGGAATTAATATAATTGTAAAAAACGCTACTACCAGCCTGGTCTTAAATTTCATAAAATAAATCTCCTTTTAAGTTCAGGTCTCACTCAAAATGCACTTTTGCATCTAAAATCAAGTATAGCATGAAAAAGGACGCTTCACACGAAAGCGTCCATAAACATTTCTAAAAATTTTATAAATCAATCTTACAGATAACTTTTCAGTAACTCTGCTTTGTCTGTCTTCTCCCATGGAAGATCTACATCTGTACGTCCAAAGTGACCGTAAGCTGCTGTCTGTTTATAAATCGGTCTTCTTAAGTTCAACATCTGGATAATTCCAGCCGGACGAAGATCGAAATTCTCACGGATGATTTCAACAAGCTTCTCATCTGAAAGCTTACCTGTTCCAAATGTATCTACCATGATAGATGTCGGGTGTGCAACACCGATCGCGTAAGATAACTGGATTTCACATTTCTTAGCAATTCCGGCTGCCACGATATTCTTAGCAACATAACGTGCTGCGTAAGCTGCAGATCTGTCTACCTTTGTACAATCCTTTCCGGAAAATGCTCCACCACCGTGACGAGCCATTCCACCGTAAGTATCTACAATAATCTTTCTTCCAGTCAGTCCGCTGTCACCGTGTGGTCCACCGATTACAAAGCGACCTGTCGGGTTGATGAAAAATTTTGTATTCTCATCTACCATTCCTTCCGGAATGATCGGGTCAAAAACATATTTCTTAATATCTTCGTGAATCTGCTCCTGTGTCACATCCGGATCGTGCTGTGTAGAAAGTACAACTGCATCCAGACGCTTCGGCGTACCATTCTCATCATATTCTACAGTAACCTGAGTTTTTCCGTCTGGTCTTAAATATTTTAATGTACCGTCTTTTCTGACTTCTGTCAGTTTTCTTGCAAGCTTGTGTGCCAGTGAAATCGGATATGGCATCAGTTCCGGCGTCTCATCGGAAGCATATCCGAACATCATTCCCTGATCTCCTGCTCCGATTGCTGCAATCTCTTCTTCAGACATTTTATTCTCTTTTGCTTCCAGAGCTTTGTCAACTCCAAGCGCGATATCTGCAGACTGCTCATCGATTGCTGTAATCACACCACATGTATCTGCATCAAATCCATATTTTCCACGAGTATAACCAATCTCGCGGACTGTATCCCTTACAATCTTCTGAATATCCACATAAGCATTTGTCGTGATTTCTCCCATGACCATAACAAGACCTGTTGTTGTGCATGTCTCGCAGGCAACACGGCTCATTGGATCCTGCTCCATAAGGGCGTCCAGGATTGCATCTGAAATCTGGTCGCACATCTTATCCGGATGTCCTTCAGTTACTGATTCTGATGTAAATAAATGTCTTTCCATTCTCTTCTCCTTTTCATGTTCTTCACTCTTATTCTGAGATTCGCTAAAACCCTGAAAATGCACATAGCATGGCGGGTTCATTGCACAAAGAAACAGCCCACACTAAGTGGACTGTTTATATTTCATAAGCCAATCCTCTTATTGTTCGATTACTCGCTCAGGTCGGCACCTTCCCGAACCGGGGGTTGCCGCAGCTTCACAGGTCCTTTGTACCTCCACTGCTCTGAATAAGAGAAAAATATTATTATTATCTTGTAACATGTATGACTTTATCGCAATACATAAGAAATGTCAATATACATATCTTACTTTCTGTTGTATTAGCTGACTTTCAGCTTGAACTTCTGAATCTCACGCTCTGTAGACACACGTTCAATGATTCCGCCGATTCCACGGATTTTCTCCTCGAAACGCTCATATCCTCTCTGGATATACACAATGTCGTCAACAATCGTGATTCCGTCAGTTGCAAGACCTGCAATGCAAAGTGCTGCTCCTGCTCTAAGATCCGGTGCGCTTACCCTTGCTCCTGAAAGCTTCTCAACACCTTCAATCGTTGCAGAATTTCCTTCTACTTTGACATTGGCACCCATTCTTGCGAGCTCGTCAAGATATTTAAAACGATTCTCGAAGATACTCTCTGTCACAATACTTGTCCCTTTGCATAAAGCCAGTGTAACGCCCATCTGCGGCTGCATATCTGTCGGGAATCCCGGATATGGTAATGTCTTCACATGTGTGCTTCTTAAGTCTCCCTTTGACACTACACGAACTGCATCGTCAAATTCCTCTACTTCGCAGCCAATTTCAAGAAGCTTTGCAATTGTTGCTTCCAGATGTTTTGGGATTACATTCAACACTGTCACATCACCTTTTGTAGCTGCTGCTGCAAACATAAATGTTCCGGCTTCAATCTGATCTGGGATTACAGAATAATCTGTTCCGTGAAGTTTTTGAACACCACGGATCTTGATCACATCTGTTCCGGCACCACGGATATTTGCTCCCATGCTGTTGAGGAAGTTTGCAACGTCAACAACGTGAGGTTCTTTTGCAACATTCTCCATAATGGTAAGTCCCTCTGCCATTGTAGCTGCCATCATAACATTAATGGTTGCTCCAACACTGACTACATCAAAGTAAATGTGCTTTCCGACCAGGCGGTCCGCTTCAGCAAGAATCTTACCATATTCAATCTCTACATCTGCTCCAAGTGCACGGAATCCTTTCAGATGCTGATCGATCGGTCTGCTTCCGATATTACATCCTCCAGGCAGTGCAACTTCTGCATGCTTATACTTTCCAAGCATAGCTCCTAACAGATAATAAGATGCACGAATCTTTTTAATATAATCATATTCAATATTGAAATCATGAATTGCTTTCGCATTGATCTTAACAGTGTGGCGGTCTGTACGCTGTACCATTGCTCCAATACCTGCAATCGCATCCAGAAGTACATTAATATCATTAACATCTGGAAGGTTCTCAATACGGACTGTCTCATCTGTCATAATTGCTGCAGCAAGAATCGCAAGTGCCGCATTCTTCGCTCCACCAATCTCCACCTCGCCTACAAGCGGGTGACCTCCCTTAATAATATATTGCTCCATAGATAACACCTCTATATATTCTACCAATATTCTCTAAAATATTATGCATCTTTCCTTCTCTCAAGCTCCTTATCCCTGAGCGAGACAAAAATGCATGGTCGAGGGACAGTATATTATATAAACTCCCCGTATGTCAAGTCATATTTTTATGGCATGACAATAACACGCCCTCTTATGGGTACCACAACAGTATAGCACAAAACACTTGCCACGTAAAATATTTTTTACATTTACGTAATGTTTTTGTAACATTTGAACTTCCGTCGCATGGATTAGTTCAGACTCGCCAACACTTTCTCAATCGTTTCTTCCAGTTCCAAACCATCTTCGCACACTGTCACATCTGCATATTTTTCAAACAATTTTACACGTTCTTCATATAAATCCTTCAATGTCTGTCCGTCACGCAGTACGACTCCACGGCTCTTTGCATTTCTAAGTCTCTTATTTATTGTTTCAAATGATACCTGCAAATATACGACTTTTCCGATTTCTTTGTAATGTTTCATTGCATTTTCACAATATACAACGCTTCCGCCCGGTGCGATTACTGTTTTTTCCGCCTCGATTTCAGCATTGATCCTATCCTCTACTTCCAGGAAACCGTCCGGTCCAGCCTCTGCTATGATCTCTCTAAGAAGCTTTCCTTCCTTTTCCTGGATGACCAGATCTGTATCTACAAAATTATAACCCAGGCGCTTTGCAACAATAACACCCACGGTGCTTTTTCCAACCGCTGGCATACCTATTAAAATGATGTTATCCATGATGTTTTTATCCTTCTATTTTTGCTTTTCTTCCTTTTATAATAAATGTGCTTTCATCTTTTCCTTTTATTATATGCAGCCTCTAATGGACAGGTGACTTTTCTACTCGCCAAATACAACCTCTTCCAATATGCGGGCTGCATCTTTCACACAATCCGGACAGGCTTTTGCCGGCGTTCCTGTCTCGACTCCCTTTAATTCCTTACAGATTACGCTGCCACTCTCCTCTTTGAATCTGCGCACAATTTCTTTGGACATTTTATAAGTTGCCCCTTTACTTCCCGGACCACCCATTTCCACAGTACTATTCTTGGCACCGGCAATTACACAGGCTGCTGTGACAGCTCCACATGTTCCTTCCATGCCGCCCATTCCTAGGCCAAGCCCTTCTGTCAAACGAAACATCGTTTCTTCATCAATTCCAACCAAATCACAATATGCACACGCTACTGCCTGTGCACAGTTGTATCCACTCTTATGTTTTTCTGCAACTTTGTCTACTCTTGTTTCCATTTTTCAATTCCTTTCTATTATCTTGCGCGCCTTAGTTGCGGCTTCAATATATCCTCATATTTCATTATCCCTGAACCCGGGCACATGTTTCTCCATATATAAATTTACTTTTTACAATTCTGCGACGTGGATCATCTTGATAATTAATGATTTCCTCAAATAACGCTTTCGCAATTCCCGGTACATCTTGTTCCACTGTCGTTAACTGTACATAAAAATAATCATCCATAACATGATCAAAGCCGCATACTGATAATTGCTCCGGAATTTTAATATTCATTTTTTGCGCAGCATTTACCACACCAAGTGCTAGTATATCACAGGCACAAAAAATTGCTGTTGGCGGTTCCTCCAATGACAGAAAATACCTCAGTGCATTTCGTCCCATTTCAGCACACATATACCCTCTCTCTCCATATACATATTGCTGTTCAAAGGTAACGCCTCGCGCTTTTAGTTCATCCCTATATCCCCGATATCGACACTGCACAGATTCAAAATCTCCCATTGCCCCAACAAACGCAATCTTTTCATGACCTAAATTGCACAGATAATTCACAACTTTTCTAGCACTTTCATAATTATCTGAGGCAACATAAACCGACTTTTCATCTCGTCCTCGATCAAAAAATACCACTGGTACATCTGCATTCTTAAATATTTCCCATGAATACCCTTCAGTCAGAATAATTCCTGCACATCTTTTTGCTATGCAATATTCTAAATAAGCTTTTTCTTTATTCTGATCATCTTCCGTGTCACAAATCAATAACATATAATTATTTTCAAAACACAATTCATTAATTTCCAGCACCAGTTTTGTATAAAACGGATTATTAATATCTTGTATAAAGACCGCTATAATATTAGACTCGTTTGCAAAAATAGATTTAATCGTATCGTTCGGTATATAATGATTATCTTCTATTATCTTTGTGACTTTTTCTATTGTCTTTGCCGAACATTTTTCTGGATGATTCATAACTCTGGAAACTGTTGCAGTTGATACTCCAGCCATCTTTGCAATTTCCCGAATCCCCAGATATTTTTTCCCCTGGCTCTTTTTATTTTTTTCTTCCATTAATATATTCTATCCCCCCAACTATTTTAAGGGGCCTCTCTTCGGGCGTCCGTTCTATTTATTTCAAATTATAATATAGCCATTTTTTTATGTCAATTTCTTTCCATATATAGAACAAAAGGGGATTACTCTACAGATAAACCTCCGTCTTGTAATCCCCAATAAATAACGCACACCTATTTTAACTATTATTTATTTTCCTTGACCATATGAATTTTTCACAAAATCCTGCATCGCTGCTATATTTTCGTCAGAGATTCCTACTGGTTTTCCACCTGTTGCTTCTATCATATAGTAAATTTGGGATGTAACTTCCAACACTTTTGCAACTTTAAAAGCGCCTTCCATATTTTCTCCGACACATACTGCTCCATGAGAATGAATCAGACATGAATTTGCCTTTTCTCCCAGCGCCTTTACACAATTGTCTGCAAGTTCCTGTGATCCCGGAAGTGCATACTCCGTACATCTACATACATCTCCCATAATCTGAGCTGCCTCATCAATAATCAGTGGAATATCCTTTCCCTGCGCTGCGTAAACCATAGAATACAGTGGATGTGTATGAATAACCGCATTCACTTCTGCTCTGTTTCTATACACAGACAAATGCATCTCTGTCTCAATCGTCGGTTTTCTTGTTCCTTCCACAATCTTTCCGTCTAAAGTACATACTACAACATCATCTTCCACGATTGTATCGTAAAGCATTGCACTCGGTGTCAGATATACGAGACCTGTTTCTGAATCTCTGACACTGATATTTCCCCATGTCTCTACGGTTAATCCAGATCCTGCCATACGTTTTCCACTATCTACGATTAATTTTTTATAATTCATGTCCTGCCCTCCTGATTTCCTTCCTTAATTATTTGGATGGACTAATTTCAGCTGTGTATTTCTTTGTCTCTTCAAGCGTCTGTTTTGCATTCTCGCTTGTAATCAGTTCGCATCCTGTATCAATGTAAGATTCTGCATCTTTACCTGCGAAGATCTTAGCCATGTTTGCAACACCTAATTTACCCATCTTAATTGGCTGCTGCGCACAAGTTGACACAAACTTTCCATCCACTACATACTGTAATCCTTCTGTCACACCATCATATGAGAAAATTTTAATCTGATCTGTAAGTCCGGCTTCATCTACTGCCTGATAAGCTCCGATTCCCATCAGGTCGTTCTCACAATAGATAACCTGAAGATCTTTATTTGCCTGAATAATATTCTGGATTGCTGTGTAACCCTGATCTGTCTCCCAGTTTGCATGCTGCTCTGCAACAAGATCAACAACATCACCTGCTTTATCAAGGAATCCATTATATCTGTCATCATCATTTGTCTGACCCTGAACACCTCTTAAGATTGCTGTTTTACATCCATCCGGATACATCTGCGCAACCTCTTCACCAACGAGCTGACCACCGACATAGTTGTCTGTTCCATAGAATGGAATATCTTTGCCAAGTGTCTTTAATGTAGAATCATCTAACTTTGTATCTAGATTGATAACTGGAATATTTGCAGATTCACACTCCTGAAGAGCTGAAATCAGACCTTCGGAAGCCGCCGGTACAAGAATGATACCATCTACGCCCTGTGAAACGTAGTTCTCAATAATTGTCAACTGTTCCTCAACCGATGCATGCTGTGATCCTGCCTGAATCTCACATTTGATTCCTAATGCATTACATGCCTGCTGTACTGCATTAGCAACAATAATATGATACTCATTATTCAATGTCATACCACAAAATCCGATTGTATATTTACTGTAATCTCCATCTGGAACCATAGATTTCATTTCCTCTACAAGCGCATCGGAAACTTCTGTCGTTGCATCTGCCACCTTGTCATTGTTGCTGCTGCCGCTGTTTTTTGCTCCGCTTCCACATCCAACAGCCATTGTAGCCACCATTGCTACACAGAGAATCATACTCACTAATTTTTTCTTCATAATCTTCCTCCTTCGTTTTGTTTTTAAGTGTGCATTTATTTCATATATCATTCTGATATTACTCAGCTTTTCTTTCTTTTCTCTTATCTACAAATACCGCAACAATAACTACAAGTCCTGTAATGACCGTCTGATAATATGTAGCTACGTTCATAATCTGAAGACCATTTGTGAGTGTTGCCAGAATAATTGCACCTGCGACTGTATTTGCAAGTCTTCCTTTTCCACCTGACATGGAAATTCCACCGATAACAGATGCTGCGATTGCATTCATCTCATAAGAGTTTCCTGCACTTGGATCTGCATATAACAATCTTGAAAGAAGCATAACTCCTGCAAATGCTGCGAAAATTCCACACAGTACATATACCGCAACTTCTAGTCTTTTTACTTTAATACCAGAAAGTCTTGCCGCATGTTCATTTCCTCCAAGCGCGTAAATACGGCGTCCAAATTTTGTATAGGAAAGAATCAGGATCATTACTGCATAAAATACAATTACATACAGTACACCTATTGGAATTACTCCAAATAATTTTGTTTTCATAACAGCTCCGATTTCCAACGGGAATCCAGATACTGCCTGTCCTCCATTGATAATCTGAGCCAGACCTCTGACTGCCTGCATAGAACCAAGTGTTACGATAAATGCCGGAACCTTTCCATAACTGATAAGTATACCATTAAAAAGTCCGACTGCCGCTCCAAGCACCAGGCAAAGGATAATCGCAACAGGAATTGGCATTCCTTCCTGAAGTCTCAGTGCAAGAAATATTCCAACAAATCCTACGACGGATCCTACAGAAAGATCTATCCCTCCTGTCAGAATAACTAGCGATGCTCCAATAGCTACTACTGCGTTAATGCTGGCCTGATTAATAATATTCATAACGTTATTCAGCGTTAAGAACTGTTTTCCAAGGGCTGAACAAATGATTGTAAATACAACGAAAATACAAATCATTCCTATATAAATTATCCAGTCCGATATATTTACTCGTTTATCCTTCATGTTTTTCCTCCTCCGCAAGTTCCATTTTCATAGTCTCTTCCTGAGTCAGCATTCCATCATTTTCGACAATTCCATTTATGCGTCCTTCCCGCATAACCACAACCCGGTCACTCATCTTCAATACTTCTACCAGATCTGATGAAATCATAATAATGGAGGCTCCCTTTGCAATCAGATCATACATAATGTTATATATTTCATCTCTGGCACCTACATCAATTCCTCTGGTAGGCTCATCAAAAATATAAATATCAGCATCCGAATATAACCATTTTGCAATAACAACTTTCTGCTGGTTTCCACCTGACAGGTTCTTCGCATCTGTCAGTTCTGAAAACGTCTTGATTTTCAGACTTTTAATATAATCTTTGGAAACACTGCGCTCTTTTCTTCGATTTAAAAACGGTTTACACAACTTCGGAAGATTTGGCAGTGCAATGTTTTCTGCCACGGAATGCATCAGAATCAATCCTTCATCTTTTCTGTCCTCACTTAGATATACAATTCCGTTCTTAATGTTCTCTGATAAGTTCGTTCCGATTTCTTTTCCCTTGTAGATTACTGTACCGCTGTCTTTTTTGTAGTCTCCAATAATTGTTTTTGCTGTTTCGGTTCTTCCGGCTCCTACCAGTCCTGCAAATCCAAGGATCTCGCCCTTGTGCAGATCAAAGGATACATTTCTTACCAGATTCTTATAATTCAGATTTTTTACGGAAAGTACAACTTCGTCTTTCTTTAAGTGCGGATTTTCCAGTTTTTCAAAAGAAACCTGACGTCCTACCATCAACCGTGTCAATTCATCCTCTGTCGTATCTTTGATATTAACAGTATCGATATATTCACCATCTCTCATAACCGTACATACATCACCGATTTCCAAAAGTTCACTCAGGCGATGAGAAATATAAATAATACCTATTCCTTGCTTTTTCAGTTCTCTGATAATATCAAACAACATTTCTGTTTCTTTATCAGTGATTGCTGCTGTTGGCTCGTCCAGAACCAGGATTTTAACATCATTTGATATTGCTTTCGCAATCTCTACCAGCTGTTTTTTCGCCACGCTCAATTCTGAAATTAAAGTCTTCGGGCTGCAATCCAGTCCCACGCGATCCATACATTTTTTCGCTTCTTCAATCTCTTTCTTATGGTCTACACGGCCTCCTTTTACAATCTCTTTTCCAAGAAAAATATTTTCATATACTGACATTTCCGGAACAAGATTGAATTCCTGATAGATTACACTGACACCCGCCTTAATTACCTCTCCCGGCGGCATTGGCGGCATTTCATTTCCATCTAAAATCACGGTTCCTTCTTCTCTGGCATATGCACCTGACAATATTTTGATCAGTGTAGATTTTCCTGCTCCATTTTCTCCCAGTAGAATATGTACCTGACCCTTTTTCACTGTCAACTGAGCATTTTTCAGGACTTTTACTCCAAAGAAACTTTTCGTAATATCTCGCATTTCTAATATATTGTCCTGCATTTCTTTTTATCCTCCTTCCTCTTTGGCTGCATTTTGTTACTTTTCTTCTTCCCTCCCTGCTATCTAATGGTTTAAAACTGCTCTGTAAAGCATTCTTATTTTCTCTGCATTTTCATTCTTTTCCTGTATCAGTTCTGTACGATAAGATTTTGCGATAATATTTCGGATATCCCCAAGTTCTAACTCTGGTTCGAAATACTTTAACTGTACTGCCAGATTTCCCATAGAAGTACTTTCTCCAAAACATACCACAACTGGTTTTTCTGTATAACCCGACATCAGCCTCAGCAAAATACTGCTTGCGGCTCCGCCACCGACAATATACACTTTTTCAAAATTCCTGCCGCTAATCTTCTGTGCATCTTCAAGTGTGATTGCATAAGAGCAGGCCAGTGATTCATAAAATGCCCTAAACAAAATCCCCCATTCCATTTCACCGTCTGCCTGTCCGCTCTCTGTAAGAGATCCCCAGACTTCCCGTGACATACTTTCCGGATTAAAAAATCTAATGTCATTCAGATCAATGAAAACCTCTCCTTTTGCACTCTCTGCCATCTGTGTAATTTCGCTCCATGGTACTTCTCTTCCATAAGCAGCACACAATTCTTTTCGAAGACAGTTTGCTATAAACATTCCTGCGTTGTTCTTTAATAAAGTAATCTTTCCAAATGCGCCAAGTTCATTTGTCAGACTGGACCGAATCACTTCGTCATTCTGAATTGGCTCATCCAGTTCCGTTCCTATCAGCGACCATGTTCCACAGCTTACAAATCCAAAATCCTTTTCCTGTGCTGGAATTGCGGCAACGGCAGATGCTGTATCATGAGACGGAACACATATGATTGGAATCTCATAATCAATTCCAAGTTTTCTGAGAACCTCTTTTTTTATATCCCCGATTTTCGTTCCATGTACGCCAATTTCAGAGAATAATTTTTCCGAAATTTTAAATTTTTCACATATCTCGGAACTGATTTTCTTCTCTTTCACATCCATAAGCTGTGTTGTGCTTAACTCACTTGGCTCGTTGACCATCTTCCCTGTCAAGAAATAATTCAAAACATCCGGAACCATCAGACATTTATCTGCTTTTTCCATTACATCTGAAAATTCTTCATTCATTCCTGCAAGCATATAAACGGAATTAATTTTGTCACACAAAATCCCTGTCTGGTAAAACATTTTTTTCTTTTCATCTTCACTTAGCGAAGCCAGCACGCGCTCACCAATTGTATTTCGATAACAAAGCGGATTCTGAATCATCTCGCCATTCGAATCAAACATGGCAAAATCAACTCCCCATGTACAAATTCCGATAGAATCGATTTTTTCACCACTGTCAACAATACTTTTTAAAGTTTCTATAAAACCATCAAATATCTTCCTGATATCCCAGTAGTAATACTCTCCGACTTTTTCCATTCCGTTGGGAATCTGTTTTATAACTGTACTTTCTATTTTTCCATCCCGATATCTTCCAAGAACTACTCGATAGGATGAGTTTCCACAATCCAGTGCCACCATGGTCTTATTTACTTCCCCCATACTCTGTCCCCTATTCTTATTGAATTTTTATTTTTAAATCATATTTATTTTCATATTCTTTCAGGAAATTCAAATCCTGAACTTTCAGTGATTTCATATCTCCCATTTCATACATTCTTCCAAGTCCCTGATATTTTGGAAGTCCTAACCGATGATATGGTAAAAATACCACTTCTTTCACCTTTGAAAGCCGTTCTGCGAATTTCAGGAATTGTTCAATCGCTTCTGTGCCATCATTGCATCCTGGGATGTATGGATATCTCAGATAAAAATCCCCTTCAAAATGTTCATCTATCCACCGAATGTTACTGATGATCTGTCGATTATCCACTCCTGTCAGCTCTTTATGCTTTTCAGGATCATAATGTTTATAATCACAATAAATTGTATCTACATCAGAAGCAATCATTTCAATATTTTCTTGTGGTACTTGCCCACAAGTCTCTATCAATATATTCCAGCCTCTTTTTCTTATCTTTCTCGCACACGCATGAATGAATTTTGAATACATTAACGGTTCTCCACCGCTAAATGTAATCCCTCCTCCTGATGCAAGATAGTAATGTTCATCTCGCCCCAGAACCTCCATCAATTCTTCCACTGTGTAATCCGTTCCCTGTCTGACTCTTGCATCTGCATAACATCCATCTATGCATGTCCCGCACAATTTACATTCATCAGAGTCTGTAATCATTCCGTACCCCGGCATGTTCTTAATAGCCTGCTGCGGGCAGCTATTTATACATTTCCCGCAGCCAATACATTTTATTTCTTTAAAAAGGATTTCCGGTTTAAAAGACTGTGACTCTGGATTTGCACACCATTTGCATCGAAGGTTACACCCCTTCAAGAACACTGTTGTTCGAATTCCTGGTCCATCTTCTGTTGCGCAACGTTCAATATTGAAAATCCTTGCTTTTTCCATTTACATCTCAACCTCTGTTCGATTAATCACATCATTCTGACACGCAACTCCCAGTGAGGTAAATAATGCACTGTATCCAGATACTCGAACCATCAAATCTGGGAAGTCCTCCGGTCTTTTCTGTGCTTCTTTTAAGACTTCATTATCTACAACGTTAAACTGAATCTGCTCTGCATCCTTATCAAATAATGCCCGCATCATATCAAGAATTTTCTGTCTGGATTCCTGGTTTGCAATTGTAGATGGTGCAAGTCTCATATTGAAAATATTTCCTTTCTGGTCATAGATTGTAGGAATCTTTGCAACAGAATTGCATGCAGCAGTTGCCCCGTTCCGTTCGGAACCATTTGCCGGAGATACTCCGTTATTTACCGGTTCTCCTGCTGATCTTCCATCCGGTGTTGCTCCAATACGGCTTCCAAATGAAATATTTCCGGTTACCGGCGTCTGGCTATAAGCGAAACAACAAGGTACTGGACCTTTTCCATATTTTGAACTCTTATAATCATGATTTAGACTATGTCCAACATATTCCTCGATTGCTACAACCCATTTATCTGCATAGTCATCATCATTTCCAAACTTTGGAACTTTATTTTTCATGATCATCTGAATCTCTTTTCCTGTCGGAGTTGTTGACTCATCCTCAAAATTTGTGGCACATGCATGTAACAACTGTTCCATTGTCAGTATCTTTTTGTCAAATACAAGATACTCAATTCCTGTTAATGCATCTCCCGCACTGATGGTTCCTGCTGTCGGACCTCCATCTGCTGAATACAATGCACCACCCTCAACCAAATCCAGACACCTTCCGATACAATCCTGTACAAGCGAAGACCTGAAAGCATTTAAGTCATATCTCACATGGACTTCATCATTGATGTGTTCTGTCAGACAATTCAGATCCAGGAAGTATTTCAAAGTCTTTTTATATTCTTCAAAGATATCTTCCATAGATGAGCTTGCCACAATATCTTTGTCTGGTTTTCTAAACACAGTTCCTGTTGCCGGGTCTTTTCCATTATTCAATGTTATTTCCAGAACCTTTTCAATACTGAGCCAAGGTCCTTTTGCTGCGAAATCCCATTTTCCAGGAATAGATGCCTCAATACAGCCATCCGGACACCAGTCAACCAGATCCTCTTCAGCAACACCCATCTCTCTCAAAATTTTTATAAATGCTTTATCATTATAAAATGCAGGCATTCCACCTTTGTGTTCAATCGTTGCCTCCAGCGCATCCATAAGCACTTCATCTGTCGTTCCATCAAAGCACTTGACTGACACAGAAGGTGTGATTAATTTCAGTTCTCTGCACGCCTGAATACACATTCTTGAAATATCATTTGTTGCATCCTTTCCTTCTACAGTCTGTCCACAAATCGCCAGATTAATGAACATCTGATATCCCATAAAAAATTCTGTATCTGGCCAGGAACGAAGTTTGTTTAATTCATTACATTTAATGAAGAAACATTCTATAATCTCTAATGCTTTTTCTTTTGTAATTCTTCCCTCTTCAATATCTTTCTTATAAAGAGGATATACATACTGATCAAATCTACCAAGTGAAATTGCATGTCCATTAGATTCCATATGTACGGCAAGGAGAACCATGAAAATTGACTGTACAGCTTCTTGGAATGTTCTCGCTGGATGAAACGGTACATATCTACAAATCTCAGCCAGCTCCATTAACTCTTTCTTGTACTCTGAATCATCTGTTTTTCCTGCTTCTTCTTCACACTTATCTGCAAGTCGGTTGGAATAATTTAACACTGCTTCATTTCCAAGCTTTGCTGCTTCCAGGAAATGTAATTGCTTCAGCGCGTCTGGATCCAGAATATCAATGCTGTCTTTTTTCTCTTGAATTCTTGTCAATACATCTTCCAGACCCTTCTCAACAACCATTTTATAATCAACAATCTCATTCCCCAGTCCGGCTGCACATACCCATGTTTCATCTGTGACTCCTGCATCCCATGCATCATTGACTTCCTTTGGCAGATTTTTGCGAACATAATCATAAAGTGTCTTTCCATTCCAATATTCTGCACATTCGCGAACTATTTTTTCATCTTCTGGCAAAATATAAAATTTGTCTCCAGGTCTGTCTTCCCATCGATACGGTTTTCCATCTAACTCTTCTAGAATCCACTGAGCAGAATATTCTGGAAATACTGGTGAACTCTTTGCGTTTTTTGCCATATTACCAACAATCAATTCCCCTGGTTTTACCCAGACTGTCATTTTATCCAGCACTTCATAAAAAGATTTTGCCCTGCGGATAATAATCGGCAGACCATCTGTTGTTTTCATAGATTCTGTAAATATCTTACATCTCTCACCATCTACATACGGTTTCTGTTCTGTCAGCTCTTTTCGAAGCCGCTGAATTCTTTCATTCATACAATTACCTCCCTGTAATCAATTTCCGTCCATATGTAACTTGTTACATTTCTTATCGATAAACAAATCATAGCACTATAAATAATCATCGTCAATTATCTATTTATTTTTTAGTAAATTTGCACAATTTTCTTTGTTTTCTGTTTTTTTAGTCATTTTAAATGTAACCATTTACATTTTTTGATGATATATTTTGCTATTTACGTAAAGTATTGGATTATACTTGTTTTCTGTTCCTCTGCTATTTTTATTTTTTTGTATGAAACATGTTACATTTTTTGTTATTTTTATATCTATTCGTGCATTCTGCACAACCACTAAGAATAACGAATAGGCAGACTGCTTTTTCACAGTCTGCCTATTTTCCAATTCTTCATGTAGCAGTTTACGCTCCCTTATTCTTTTTATTCCTTTCAATTTTTAATAATATTTCCGTCTCATACTTCTGTTTTCCCGTCTTCTCTGACACAGTTCCTGATAAGTCATGACCTGGATCAGATTCTGCAGCCACTCGCCTGTTTCCTCGCCTTCTTTTGCTTCATCTTTCTTTGTTTCATCTTCTTTCGCGCGATTATAAATTCTTCTGCAAAGCAGCAACAACTGCAGCCGGTCTGGATATTCGTCATACATAACGCTCCCCGTATACTCCAGACGGTCACATTCCTCTTCGATATATGGTATCAGACGCTTTGCCGTTCCTGGATATACACTCTTCATATATTCATAATCCCTCTGGTTCTGACGCTCATCATCATATAATAGCGGCATTGGATACGCCATATAGTAAGGAAGTTTTTCATCCATGTTCATACACTCCCACAAAATTCATCTGCTTTATCATATGCAGAAAGAAAAAAAGCGGAACAGCAATTGCTGTTCCGCTCAAATTTTTCTGTATTCTGTTTTTTATTAACCTAAGAGCAGTAAGCCGAATACCAATGTGAAGAGGGCTACTGTCTCTACGATACCTACTACGATGAAGTAGTTAGCTGTACCTTTTCCGGTTGCTCCTAATGCATCAGATGCTCCAGCGGCACATTTACCCTGGAATAATGCTGAAAGTCCGATTGCGAGTCCACAGAAGATACCAACACCAAGTGCCAGTCCTGCGTCTGCTCCGCCTTCTACTGCTGATTTGATAAAGTTCATAAGAAGGAATCCGTAGATTGTCTGTGTAAGAGGTGCTCCAGCGAACGCGATCATGATGAACGGTGCCGGTTTTCCACTTGCATAACACTTTTTCCATGCTCCTACTGCTGCCTGTCCTGCAAATCCTGCACCGAATGCTGATCCTGAAGCAGATAAACCAAGTGCAGCTGCCATTCCAACAAATGCTAAATTCATAATTTTTCTCCTTTAATTAAATACTATTTAATAATTTTATCGTTTACTTTAAATGGTTCGTATGCAATTCCTGTCCACTCCAGTCCTGCCTGTCCTGAGAACTCCAGAACGTTCAGTCTGACACCGTGTACTACGACTGACAGGAAACACATGATAATATTCAGTCCGTGTCCGATGAGTACAACTACAACAGCGAGAATAATAAGCGGTCCGTGGAATCCTGCTGCGATTCCGTTAAAGCTCTGAGAAATGGCAAGTCCTGCCATACCTACTGCGAACAGACGGATATAACTCATTACGTTACCAAAGCAGCTGATCGTATTCAGGAATACGGTAAACGCATCTGCAAGACCAGCTTTCAGTCCCTGTGCAAATGTACGATCCGGTGACATTGCACCGAAGAGAACAACAAGTAAAAATGCTACACCAATCATTGCAAATACCGGTGTGATGTTAATGCTCTCTCCGATTACCAGATAAAGTGATAATAAATACATTGCTACAATTGCTACGAGCCAGCCAAGGTCTGCAACCCAGCTCAGGTTCTTCTCAGCAATCTTTTTCTTAATAGAGATCAGACTACCAAGCGCCATCTGAATTGCTCCTACAGAGAATGAGAACTTCATAATCGTGTTCTGCTGTGCAAGAGCTGTAACTCCGAAGTAATCCGGATAGTTTGCAAAGCTTGGAATTACCAGTGCTTTCAAGAACGGAACATTCATTGCTGACTCCATTCCGAACCAGGTACCGGTAATCGCTCCCCATATAACGGTTGCAATTGAAAGTACAAATAATAAGTAAACTATGTTGCTATATTTCTTTTCGCCTTTTGTCTTCACTGCAAATACTATTGTTCCGATCAGAATCAGCATACCATATCCGGCATCACCGATGATCATTGCAAAGAACAGTGTGAAGAACAGGAAGAACCAAAGTGAGATATCAGACTCTCTGTATCCCGGAAGGATTCCTAAGATATCAAATACCGGCTGGATCAGTCCGGAGACTTTTCCGTATTTAACTTTCGTAGGTACCTGATCGTCGTCCTCTGCTACGTCTTCCTGCGCCCAAGCCCATTTATTTGCTGAAGCCGCTTCTTTGAATTTTGGAAGGTCTTCCTCTGGAAGATATCCTGAAATCCATACGAAATCCTCATCGCTTTCTGCGGTCTCACTTGCGGAAGAATAATTCTCCTCGTTCTGAGCTTTGAGCATCTGAGCCTGAAAACTGGCATCATATACAGCAGCTTTTTTAAGAATCTCGTCGCACTCTGCGTTCTGACGCTGGCACTCCTCAATCTCTTTTGTAAGTTCACTGATTCCTTTTTCCGGAATTGCGAACTCTGCTGCCGGAATTGTTGCCGGCAAAGCTCCGATTACAGCAACGGTATCCATCTTATCAATAGTAGCAAGACGGATCATTTTAACTTCCGGATCCTGCTCAGCCATCTCAAATTCATTTTTTGCCAGACGGTAAAAATGAAGATCATACCCTGCTTCTTTTAATTCTTTTAATTCAGCCGGTGCGAAATCGCCCCATGCTTTTACTCGTTCTATCTCTGCACCTGCTGCACTCATTTCCTGGGACAGCGCTGACTTTTTGTCTAGTGCTGCAAGCACGCCCTGATACATCTCTTCAAACTGTTCGTCTGAAAGGATCGGAGCTTCTTCTTTCCCCTTGGATTTTTTATCCGGCGCATAGTCTAATAATACTCCGGCAGTCTTAGAAAGTGTTGTAAATCTTTCTGACGCTGCGCGTGCCGGACTTTTCTTCTCTGCCAGATGCAGAAGTCCGAGATCCCGAAGTCCATCGAGCATCTCATCTTTCTTGGAGACGGATGACACGACATAGACCATTTTCATCTTTTCAATCATTTTGCCGCCTCCACAAGTTTTTTCTTTGAAATCTTTCCGCGAACAACTGCCGCTGTCTGCTGATCTCCAAGGAATACACCAATCACACGGATATTCTCCTTTGCCTCCGGAATCTTAACTTTCTCGAACAGATTTACTCTCTGAGATGTAGCACGAAGCTCATTCTCAAGAAGTGTTTCCTGTTTTCGAAGTGTAGATACCAATGCATCCAGACGAGCAATCTCACGAAGTTTTACAATTGCAGTATCAACCCACAAAGGATAGTCGTCAACATCGTAAACAATGTCTTTAAATGTCAGCTCCTGAAATGTTGGAACCGTTACACCTGCGATGTTCTCATTCTTACAGATAACTGTCTCTGGCTGTACCAGGTGATCGAGTTTTTTCTCTTCATCGAAGATTTCATTCTCCGCGAAAACTGCAACCCAGTCATCCAAGTCTCCAATCATCTGAGCACGTTCGACTTCCTTCTGCTCCAGTTCAGCTTTCGTCTTCATAATTACCGATTGCAACTGCTGTTTTTTAAGCTGCAGAGTAGGAAGATAGCGCTGATACTGTTTCAGGTGGTCTTTCTGCACCTTCTGCTCATTTTTTGTAAGTTTGATAGCCATCAACTACTCCTTTTAGTTTAATGCCTCTTTCTTTGGCCATCTTTCTTTCAGAAGACTTGTCTTCAAACCAGTCTCATTTGGCTCGAAGCACTCTGCAAGAATTTCCCAACCAAGATCAAGTGCATTTTCAAGTGGGATATTAACACTAAGGTCCATTAATTTTGTTTCGAACAATTCACCGTATTTCAGGAGTTTCTCGTCCCATTCACTCATAAGGAATCCCATGGATTTCTTCTCGAGAGCTTCCTTGTACTGTGAGTACAGACGAATCATGCCATCCATCAATGCACGGTGGTCATCTCTTGTCTTACCATTTACGTTCTGTTTCAGACGTGAAAGAGAACCGAATGGCTCGATATGTCCATTTTTCAAATAATACTGACCTTCAGTGATATAACCTGTATTATCAGGTACCGGATGAGTTACATCATCACCTGGCATTGTTGTAACACCAAGGATTGTGATAGAACCTGCACCCTCGATATCAACCGCCTTCTCATAACGAGATGCAAGGCAACTGTAAAGGTCTCCCGGATAACCACGGTTTGATGGTACCTGCTCCATCGTGATAGCCATCTCTTTCTGTGCATCTGCGTAGTTTGTCATGTCAGTAAGAAGTACAAGTACTTTCTTTCCGGCAAGAGCGAACTGCTCTGCAACAGCAAGAGACATATCTGGAACCAGTGTACACTCAACGATCGGGTCAGCTGCTGTATGAATAAACATAACTGTGTGGCTCATTGCTCCACCTTTTTCAAGTGTATCGCGGAATGTAAGGTAATCGTCATATTTCAGACCCATACCTCCAAGTACGATAACATCTACTTCTGCCTGAAGAGCGATACGTGAAAGTAACGCATTGTAAGGCTCACCTGAAATAGAGAAAATCGGGAGTTTCTGGCTCTCTACCAGTGTATTGAACACGTCGATCATCGGAATACCTGTACGGATCATATTCTTAGGAAGAATACGTTTTGCAGGGTTAAATGAAGGTCCACCAATCGGAATCATGTTCTCTGTAAGTGCCGGACCGTGGTCTCTTGGAACTCCTGCTCCGTCAAATACACGTCCGAGCAGATGCTCTGAGAAGGAAACCATCATAGGTCTGTCAAGGAAACGAACAGAATCGTTGGTTCCAACACCCTGTGCACCTGCAAATACCTGAAGAGATACAATGTCTCTGTCAAGTTTAATAACTGTCGCGTAACTGTCACCTACTAAAGCAAGGTCGCCAAGACGAACACCTTCTGCTTTAACAGTAACAACGTTACCGACGATTGATTCAATTTTTGTATATACTTTCTGCACTTTAGAACCTCCTACTCAACTGCTTTTGACTTGTAGAATTCCTCAATCTTCTTCGCCTGCTCATGGTATTCTGGTGTCTCAAAGACAGTACCATGCCAGTCAAGGAATTCCTGTCTCAACTGGTTGAAGAAGCTTCGAATTTCATTCTTGTCTTCCAAATCATAGGACGCCATTAATGCTTCATAAAGTTTATCGAATTCCTGTCTCTGTCTCTCCGGTGGGCATGCTGCGTCAATCGGATCGAATGAGTTCTGCTGAAGATATACAGCATCAAGAAGTTCGCCTTTCTGATAAATGATGTAGTCTTCTGCGGATGTTCCTTCCTCACCAACTACCTTCATCATCTGATTGATCTCGTTTCCTCTTGTAAGGATTGCACGAGCCTCTTCGATACGTCCCATATCTACAACACCGGTATATTTAGACCATGAATCCATCGGATGGATTGCAGGGTATTTACGAGCATCTGAACGCTCTCTTGAAAGTCCGTGGAATGCTCCAACTACCTTCAGTGTTGCCTGTGTTACAGGTTCCTCAAAGTTACCACCGGCTGGTGATACTGTACCACCGATTGTAACAGATCCGACTTTACCATTCTTAAGTCTTACTTTACCAGCTCTCTCATAGAAAGAAGCGATTGTAGACTCAAGGTAAGCCGGGAATGCCTCTTCACCTGGAATCTCTTCCAGACGTCCTGACATCTCACGCATCGCCTGTGCCCAACGGCTTGTAGAATCTGCAAGAAGAAGAACGTCAAGTCCCATCTGTCTGTAGTACTCTGCAAGTGTTACGGCTGTGTAGCAGGAAGCCTCTCTGGCCGCTACCGGCATGGAAGATGTATTACAGATGATGATTGTTCTTTCCATAAGAGATCTTCCTGTCTTAGGATCTTCCAGTTCAGGGAACTCTTTCAGAATCTCTACAACCTCACCGGCACGCTCTCCACAAGCTGCCACGATAACGATATCTGCCTCACCATTCTTTGCTTCCATATGCTGAAGAACTGTCTTACCAGCTCCGAAAGGTCCAGGAACGCAGAATGTTCCACCTTTTGCTACCGGGAGGAATGCGTCTACACAACGAAGCTGTGTTACCAGCGGCTCGTCCGGACGAAGTCTCTCATCATAGCATTTTACAGCCTGTTTGATTGGCTGTGAGATTACCATGCTGAGTTCTTTCTCCTCACCTTTGCTGTTTGCGATCACGCAAATTGTTGCTCTTACATTATAAGAGCCTTTTTCTTTAATAGATTTAACTGTCCAGTCACTACCTTTCAGTGTGAACGGAACCATAATTTCATGTTTAAATAATCCTTCAGGAACACTACCGATTGAATCTCCTGCTTCTACGGAATCTCCAACTGCTACAGATGGTGTGAACTCCCAGTCTCTATCTGGAATAGGATCAAGATACACACCTCTCTCAAGGAAGAATCCACACTGCTCTGCAAGATCCGGCAACGGGTTCTGAAGTCCATCAAATACCTGGGTTAACAGACCTGGTCCAAGTTCTACGCTCATCAGCTCACCAGTAAACTCTACCTGATCTCCGACTTTGATACCATTTGACATCTCGTAGATCTGCATGCTGGCAACACCATTGTTGATTCGGATAACCTCTCCTTTAAGACGTTTTCCATCAACAAGAATATAAGCAACTTCGTTCTTATGAACTGCACCATCAAAGCTGACGTTTGCCAGGTTTCCGTTAATACCAGTTACATATCCTGTTACTGTTTCCATCAATTCTCTCCTGTTATAAGCTATATACGCGTTGCTGCACCTGATCAAAAAGACGTTTGAATTCCTTCTGTCCTTTTGACTGAACAAAACAGCTCTGGCGTTCAAGCAATTTTAATTTAATCGCATACCCGAATAAATATACATCATCGAAAGTATGCAAGCCTACCAATGAATCAAGATTATCAAATTCATAATCCAGCAAGATCTTCTCTGCTTCCAGCGGATTCTTTGCAGCCAGCGCTGCTCCTGCTACCTGTGCAGTCACAGAATCCTTATCATAGGATGCCAGATATGGTCTTCCCAGATTTACACTTCTCTGATAGTTGAGTTCGCTCATAAGATTCTTATAAGAGGCAGCCCACTCTTTCATGATTGGTCCCTCTTCTGACGAAAGTGTCAGGTTCTTTAAGCACTCATACTTTGATTCACTTACATTTGACTGGCACATGCCAAGAAATTCCTCATAGGAAAATGGCATCTCCCCGTCTGTTCTCAGGTCCGGCAGGCTTGATATCAAGTAATAATATGAAGCCATATGCACCTCCTGTTAGAAATCGAGATCTCTGAAGTATGGCATCAGCATCTGCATGATCTCATCATCAGAACAGTCGAAATAACCTGAACCGTCTTTTGCAGCCAAACGGAATCCTGCGCGGACACCCTTTGTAGGTCTGATTTCAAGTCCATTCTTGATCTCTTCTGCAAGTTCTGCTTTGAGTGAATCGTTCACTTCTGAAACTTCAACTGCATAATTCTTCACATCTTCATCTGATACTACAGCGTGGATCAGTTTTCCAAGAGCTGCGTCTGAGAGATTGTTCTCAATCTTTGCTGAAAGAATCTTTTCAAATTCAGCCTGTACCTCAGTTTTGAATGCAAGCATAGCATCTCTTTTTGCCTGCTCTGCACTGATTGCAGCGCTTTCTTTAAGAATACCGATCTCTTTTTCTGAAGCTTCCTGAACACTCTTAGCCTCAGCCTTCGCATCTGCTACAATTGTTTCTGCTTTTTTCTTAGCTTCTGAAATAATTGCTTCTGCTTCTGCATTAGCCGCCTCAATTCCGTCTTTGCGGATTGACGAAACTAAGTCTTGAATCTGTAATTCCATAAGTTCACTTCCTTTTCTTTATTTTCTTGGTTCTGTTATGCCACAGCATCTGCTGTTATGGCATTTTTCGGACTTTTAATTCTTCTTTCAGGCTTTCATCCCATTGTCCGTGTCTGGGACTCAGCAGTACAAAGCTTCCCCAAGCTTCACATTAAGAACTCCAGAGGTTTTCCGTTCCCCCTTCTTCTCAATGGCTGCTTCTGCCGTTTGCTCACCACCTCTCCCTTTAGATAGAATAAACCTTCTAATTGAAATTATAATATACCAAACCTGGAAAATCTATAAATTTATCATTTTTTCATATATTTACAGAGTGTTTTTATATTTTCATGAAGGCTATTATAATAGTTTCCCTGAGTCTCCCCAGTGTAATCTGTGCAGATGTCCTTCCAGATTCATCCCTGCAAAGCCATTTTGCCGCAGAGCTTCATAAAGAACAATCGACACGGAATTGCTTAAGTTTAAAGATCTGATATCACCCACCATCGGAATTCTTACACAGTCTTCCTGATGTTGTACCAAAATCTCCTCCGGTATCCCCGCACTCTCTTTTCCGAACATAATATAGCAATCCGGTTCATAACTCACTTCCGTGTACACCTTCGGTGCCTTGGTCGTCGCCATGTAGATCTTTGCTCCTGGATTGCGTTCCAGAAAATCCGCATAATCAATGTATGTAGTCACATCCAGACTTCCCCAGTAATCCATACCGGCCCGTTTCAGGTTTTTCTCATCCAGACGAAATCCTAATGGTTCGATCAGATGTAATCTGGTATTAGTTGCCACACATGTGCGTCCGATATTCCCAGTATTCGCTGGTATCTCCGGTTCGTGCAGTACGATATTTAGCATTTATCTATCACCTTTCTGCATTTATTCAAAAAAACTATTTGTACAAAATTGTACTTAATTTTATACAATAAGTCAATGGTTTTTCTAGTAAAAATGTGTTTTTCTTTCTATCTTAATTGATATTTTTTGCATATTATGAACAAATTACTTGCAGAAAGAGACATACCTGTATGCTTGCAGATATGTCTCTTCCCTTTCATTTTTTCTTTATTTTCAGGCTTTATTAGCATTTTTTTAACAATATCAAAGCCTCTATTTTTTTCTCAGTTTTTCGATAAAATGATTTACCCGTCCGAGCGCTTCTTTCAAATCGTCCAATGAATATGCGTAGGAAATTCGGATATATCCTTCTCCACTTGCACCAAATGCACTTCCCGGAACAACTGCGACCTTCTCCTCTCGAAGCAGTTCCGTCGCAAATTCTTCAGACGTCATCCCAAACTCCTGAATGTTCGGGAACACATAAAATGCTCCAAATGGCTCAAAGCAACGAAGCCCCATTTCTTTAAACGTATGCATAAGATAACGTCTTCTCTCATTATATGCTGTGCGCATCTTCTGAATCTCATCATCACAGTTCTTCAATCCCTCGATTGCTGCATACTGACTGTTTGTCGGTGCACACAGGATTGCGTACTGATGGATCTTCACCATCTGCTCCATGATGATCTGCGGTCCGCATATGTACCCCAGTCTCCATCCCGTCATGGCAAGACCTTTTGAGAATCCATTTACGACCAGCGTCCTCTCCCGCATACCAGGAAGGGATGCAATGGAAACATGTTCTGTCTTATAAGTCAGTTCTGAATAAATCTCATCAGACAATACATAGAGATCATATTTCTCTACAAGTTTGGCAATCGGTTCCAGGTCTTCTTTTGTCATGATCGCGCCGGTCGGGTTATTCGGGAACGGAAGCACCAGAATTTTTGTCTTCGGTGTGATTGCAGCTTCCAGTTCTTCTGCTGTTAGTTTGAATTCATTCTCCTCTTTCATCGGAATCGGCACCGGCACACCATCTGCCAGTGTGACACACGGTGCGTAGGATACATAAGACGGCTCAGGCACAAGCACTTCATCTCCCGGATTTAGCATAGCACGCATGGTAAGGTCAATTCCCTCACTTCCGCCAACCGTTACCATAACCTCATGCACATAGTCATAACGCACATGGATCTTTCTGTCCAGGTAGTTGCTGATTTCCTGACGCAGTTCCTTAAGTCCTGCATTTGACGTATAAAATGTACGTCCTTTTTCCAGAGTATAGATTCCTTCCTCCCGTACTCTCCAAGGAGTGTCAAAATCCGGCTCCCCCACTCCAAGGGAAATTGCATCTGGCATCTCGCTTACAATATCAAAAAATTTACGGATACCTGACGGTGCAATGCCGGTTATTTTCTTAGATAATGGATCTCTCATTATGGCATCACCGGTATCCTTTCTTCTTTTTTCTCATGTTTCAGAATCGTTCCATGATCCTTATATTTCTTTAAGACGAAATGTGTCGTTGTTCCTACTACACCTTCCAGAGTCGATAACTTCTCTGATACGAATCTTGATACTTCCATCAGTGTCTTTCCGTCAATGCTGACAAGGTAATCATAAGATCCGGAAATCAGGTAAACTGCAGTTACTTCCGGATAGTTCACAATACGGTCAGCCATATGGTCAAATCCACGCTCTCTCTGCGGGGTCACGCGAACTTCGATCAATGCATTCACAAAACCTCTTCCGGCTTTGTCCCAGTCGATCAGTGTATGGTAACCACAGATAATCCCTTCTTTCTCCATGTCTGCAATTTCATTTGCAACAGAAATTTCGTCTGTCCCAAGTAAAATTGCAAGTTCCCCAAGATCAGCTTTGCTGTTCTTTTCCAGATGTTTTAATATCTCACTACGAATTTCGTTCATCTTAAACCTCCACTTTGGAGGATTCTGCTATATCTTCATCAATTCGTCCGGAGCAGGACGGTCGATATAGCGGATGTCCTCCCCATTCTGTATTATTTTGTCATTATTATCCGTAAGGCGTCCGATCACAGCCGCCTCTGTCTCCTCTTTTCGAAGCGCATCTGCCAGTGCTTCCCCGTCATCACATATCATTAATATGTTTCCCGTGGAAGCAAGCTGATACGGATTGAGCTTATAATATTCACAAATCTCGATTGTTTCCTGTCTCACAGGCATTGCCTTGAGATCCACTACAAGTCCGGTATCAGCTTCCTTAGCCAGTCTGTAAAGTGCGGCAAAGATACCGCCTTCTCCAACCTGGCGCATGACAGATACGCCTCCGGCTTTTGCAACCCTGATTTCACGTTCTGCGAAGATGGTCTCTCGGAATTCCTCTACCTGATGCAAAAAAGTTCCGGAAAAACGCTTTCCAAGTTCTCTTCTTTTTTCATCCAGAATACGTAGAGTTCCCTCCAGACCAATCCATTTTGTAAGGACAATGTCCTGACCGGCTCGCATCGTCTCCTTGTTCCACGCCTGCTGCTTTACATCAGCCGCCAAAGCGTTCACCTGTACAAATGTACCTGCTGCCCAGGCTGCGCGGATAATCTCCGGCTCCCAAAACGTCTGACCGTGTTCTCTTGCGCAGCGCGCGGCTTCAGCTTTCACATCATAAAGATGCGTTTTCTTTTCTTCCAGCGGTGCACAGACTCTGATTTCCATCTGATCCACCCGTTCCGCCCGCGTCAGCACTTCATTCATTGCCGCCGCAATTGCATATCTTCCTATCTGTTTTGAATTTCCGTAAGCTGTTGCCATCTCACTGACCACACAGCCATGTTCTGTCTCAAACTTCATATCTTGTCTGTTCACCTCCTGTCTTTTATTCCATTTATTTTCTCATTGATTTCCTGATTTTCAAAAAAAACAAATCTGTTCTTTTTACCCGGCAGAAAATTCCTCCCGGCATTCTTACTGCTCAGACGAAGATTCCATGGAACTCGCCTCGCCAATCGCCGCCTGTATCTTTACTTTATCCTGTGTTGAGACTGCTTCTTTCACAACCGCTGCCGCACTGCTGTTCTTTGTCTTGATTCCTACAGAAATGGTTTTGTCCGCTTTGCTGTAAGTACTTTCGTTAATGACATCTTTGCTCACCTGCTTACCATTCTCATAGACAATCTTCCAAAGTTTTACTTCTTTCCCCGTATGTGCACTTCCGGTCACTTCCATCTCTCCAAGCGCCAGTTCAGCATCTGCTTTATACTTGACTCCCGGCTCTTCTGTCGATACCTCTTCCGACTCAAATTCAATCTTTCTTGTCTTATCTCTTGTCTCTTTTCCGTAAATTGCAAAACAAAGCTGATTATCGTCATCAATCTCTCCAAAAATGTAAATCGGAGTATCATAGTTATTTTCAAACACAAAATCTTTCGTGTCACCGGCAATTGCCGCATCTCTTGACGGCGGTACATAGGACACCAGCATCGAATGTGGATACCGTTTTACGACTTTCAATTCAGAGAATAGCACTGCATTGTAGAGTGTCGTGGAAACCTGACAGATGCCACCGCCATATGTATCTACGACCTGACCATTCTCATAAGAACCTGCCTGCACATATCCATGTTCTTCATCATATGGTGCTGTTACATCGTGAACCGAAATCTGTTCTCCCGGCATCACGACTGTACCATTCAGTTTCTCCACACCATTTTTCAGATTCTTCCAGCGTTCTCCGCCTCCGGCATCTGTAGAAAATGAGCCAAGTTCATCCTGTATCGTGGACAGATCCGCCTCTGTCACACTTGGCTGTTCTTCTTTTACCTTTGCCTCCATGGCGAATGATCCATGATCCCAGGAGTCATTTAAATGTTTCTTAATTGCTTTTATAGTTCCACTCTTATCTACGGTCTCGCCAATTTCCTCTTTGTTAATCTGAAGTCCGCTTCCACTTTTCGTAATGGTCGCATTCTGTGCGTGCTTTGCAAATGGAACTGCCCGTTCTTCCAGAATGTTCTCCGTCGCTTTCTGATCCAATGTATATTCCGGGCTCAGGACAACTTTTTCTTTAGATAGTTTACGAAGACTCTTATATCGTCCAAAAAGTCCGCCGCTTTTTCCATAGTCCATGGCAGCCTTCACATTCGCCTTCACGTCTGCGTAATCAAATCCACATTCCTCAAGTGTCGCTTCTGCCTTCTGACCTTCCACAGTCAACGATACCGTCTGCTTCTGATCTGCTTTCTTCTGACCGGCCAGTTTCTCTAGTGCCTCTTTTTTTGAAAGCCCGGACAGATCTACGGTTCCGACATAGATATTCTCTGCAATCTTATCCTCCGGAAACTGTGATACATAGTGATGAAACGCGCCACAGACAATTCCAAGTATCAGAATACAGCCTGCAAGACAAAATCCTGCAATCCTGATTCTGCGTCTTCTCATTCTCGCCTGTTTCCTGGTCATTCTCCTGCGTCTTCTTCGCGCCATCTTATTTTCTGCATCCTTTCCGGTTTATTCTAGGCCATCATATAAGGGATAATCATCGTTGCCACCATCGCGACAATCACAACAAGTACTACGATTGAAATGATTCTCCTTGTCTTTTTATCATTGAAATTCATTCTCTATCCTCTTCTTTCCAACGAATCTTTCTTTATCATACACGTTCTCGCTTCCTGATTCAATGGATTTCGAAACTTGTAATCAAAAAGTAACATTTTCCCCATATGCGGGAAATATTCCAGGTGCGTCATCTTGCGCATCTGATTTCTATCAAACTGTTCATATCCCGGCAAATGCTTTCGTTCTTTTTCCTCTTCTTCATAAAATGCTCTGACAAACCGCTTGTCTGTTGCATCTTCGCCTGCAAATTCCGGACGGCTCTTCGCATTTTCCCTGAGATAATAATCATAAGTCAGAAGTTCCCGCATTACGTCTGCCTGCTCTGGATATTTTTCTTTCACAAAATCCAGCACGATCTCATACCGGGCGCTTCTTCGGTGCTGAATCCCCATGTAATCATGCTCTTCATAATACTGCCACAAATCTTGGTACATCTGATATGCAGATGCATAGTTTTTCACCAACGCTTCCACTACATGGGTGAATTGTCCACTATTATAGTAGATTTCCACCATTTCTTCAATCCCTTTCAGCTCAATTACATCTGAATATGGAAGCCATTTTGTAGAAAGTACTTCATACGGCGGCTCATCTTTATATCGCAGCTCATATTCCTGCTGCATCTCCTGCATATACGAACCTTTTAACACTTTCAGAAAACCAAGCTGTAACTGGTCCGGGCGCATGCTGTAGACATCATCAAATGACTTTCGAAAGCTTTTTATGTCTTCATACGGAAGTCCTGCGATCAGATCCAGATGTTGATGGATATTTCCCTTTTCTTTTATCCTTGCCACATGCTCACGGACTTCCTCAAGCCTCATTGTTCTTCGAATCTCCCGAATCGTATCCGTATTCGTAGACTGCACCCCGATTTCCAGCTGGATCAGTCCCGGACGCATCTGCCGGATCAGTCTGATTTCCTCATCATTCAGCAAATCCGCCGCAACTTCAAAGTGAAAATTCGTGATTCCATTGTCATGCTCCTGAATATATTTCCAGATTGCCATAGCATGGTCATGTTTACAGTTAAATGTACGATCCACGAACTTCACCTGCGGAACCTTATGATCCAGGAAAAACTGCAGTTCATTAAACACTAGATCCAGGCTCCGGAATCGAAGCCGCTTATCAATCGAAGACAGACAATAGCTGCATGAAAATGGACACCCCCGGCTCGTCTCATAATAAATGATCTTGTTCTCGAACTTTTTCATATCGTGATAGACAAATGGAACCTCACTCAGATCCATTGGCACACGCCACGGCCGCTCACAGATCGTCCCATCCGGACATCGGAATGTAATCCCGTCTATCTGCTCCAGCGATAATTCTGATGTTTCGGAACGCTTCCCATACACTTTACATAATTTTGCAAATGTCTTCTCACCTTCCCCTTTCATCACACCAGTCAGTTCCGGCAGCCTCCCCAAAGTCTCCCGGGAGTCATAGGACACCTCCGGTCCCCCTGCCCAGATGATTACATCTTTCATAACTTTTTTCACATCCCGAATCATCGACTCCACATAATCCAGATTCCAGATATAGCATGAAAAACAGATCATCTCTGCCTGTCTCCTATAAATATCTTTTAAAATCTCATCTCTGTTCTGATTGATCGTATATTCCGCCAGTTCTATCTGAACATTCACATCCTGCGGCATATTCTTTTCGGCATATGTCTTCAGACAATACACGGCAAGGTTCGAATGTATATATTTCGCATTGATCGCGACAAGTAAAATCTTCATAAATATATGCTCCTTTTCGAACGATTATACCACCTGAAATCAAAAAGGGACAGGTTAAAGTTCAATTGGGGACGGGGTTTTTTTGAAAAAGAACCGGGGTAAAACTGAAAAAACCCCGTCCCCAATTGACTTTTCCACCATCTTCCGTTATAATATGGACTTGTGCAGCCGGGGTGGTAGCGGTACCTTGAACCTGCAATCCGCTATAGCAGGGGTGATGTTGTGCCGAGGGCATTGGTCTGGTGAAGCCGCCCCTGGTATGTGGCGTTGATATCTGGGTCTTACGCGACGAAAATCCATGAACCGTGTCAGGTCGGGAACGAAGCAGCACTAAGTGGAATCTTTCGGGTGCCGTAAGGGTGCCTGGGTTGAGTTTACTGCCAGGGTAACGTTCGTTGGATCGTGTTCGACGCACAACGCACGAAAAAAATATTATTCGTGCACAAATAAAAGCAATAATCCAAAGTTACGGATTATTGCTTATTTTTTTTACGTTTTTCTCTCAGTTCTTTAAAAAATGTTTTCATCATCTGACTGCATTCTTCTTCCAGAACCCCTGTTGTAAGCTCTACCTGATGATTGAACTGCGGCATCTGCAATAGATTTAATATAGATCCTGCGCATCCTGCCTTTGGGTTCATGCAGCCAACTACAACTCTTGTCATTCGAGATTGAACGATTGCACCGGAGCACATCTGGCACGGCTCCAGAGTCACATACATCGTACATTCTTCCAGCCGCCAGTCTTCCATTTTCTTACTTGCTTTACGGATTGCCTGAAGCTCCGCATGAGCCAGTGTATTTTTATCGATTGTTCTTCGATTATATCCGCGAGCAATAATTTTGTCCTGATACACGATTACACAGCCAATCGGAACTTCTCCGATAGCATATGCCTTTTTCGCCTGTTTGATTGCCTCCCGCATATATTTTTCATCTGCAGTCATTTTTACTCCTTACTATCTCGGCGGTCTTCGCACCTGCCGGCACCAGTAGCCGAATTGCTGATTTTCATTTCGTTCCTGTGGTTCAAGCGTCACATTCACATCTGCTTCTGCAATAAATTCCGGAAATCCAAATGTTGCCGCCGCTCTTGCTTCCCGTTCATGATAAATGCCAGGAACTCCCAGCTTTAATTGATTACCTTCGTCAATCAGAACAAGATGCCGGTAATTATAATATCCATGAAGCAGAAAATTATTATTGGCAAGTTTCCACTCGCATCGTGGCAGGATACTGATTTCTCCACGCTGGATTTTCATGATCTGCCGCCGGAAATTTTGCAAATCTGTGTCTCTATCGTCTTTTTTCAGATCTTTTTTCTCCGAGGATTCTTCTACTGTTTCCTGTTCTTTTTTCTCTGGGAACTCTTCTACTGTTTCCTGTTCCTTTTTCTCCGAGGATTCTTCTACTGTTTCCTGTTCTTTTTTCTCTGGCTGTTCTTCTTCCAGATTTTCTGTCTCTTCATCGTCCCCGAACTGCGTTTCTACCTCTGCCTCTTTTTCGTCTATACTCTTAATACTCTTAGATTCCCCGGCGGTTTTATCACTATCGAATTCTTGAAAGACCTTCGCCCTCGCAATATCAAGGTCTCCATACATTTCCTCATTCCAAAGCGCTACATAAAATGCTTCCTTGGGATCACCAAGACCAAGCCCACAAATGTCGTCTTTTTTCTCACACGTCTGACCGACACTCTGCTCTGTCTTTCCATAGCCAGCTCCTATCAGTTCTTCTGTATAGCAAAAACATCCCCCGCAGGAAATCATTCCAATCTGTATCTCTCCTGCCGGAACGAAAAGTATATTTCCCATCTCAGAATCCAATTTTATAAGATAACAGGAAATGTTTTCATTGCTTTTTCCACACAGCCCTTTCCCATGTACAGAAATCGTTGTTTCTTTCCCATCTTGTTCGACTTTTACAAACCCGACATTTCTTTTTTTCTGATTCCCTTCATATTCATACAGATATCGAATAAACCTCTTCAATCCTATCCGTCCTGACTTGTATCATTTACCACAGTCTATTCTGTTCCACTCAAAAACATTCCTCGCATTTCCTGATAAAGACGCATTGCATAGCTGTCCGTCATTCCACATATATAATCTGTCACAAGCAGAATCCTCAAATACAGTTTTTCCGCCTCCGTCTTGCCCTCTGCCTGACAATGATATGCCCGCTTATAGTTATCAGAAATAAATGACACAATCCTAAGATCCATGGAATTTAATTTCTGCGAAGGGTCATCATATTTGATGATTGCTGTCATAAACTTATTCAAAAGATCACTCAGCATGACAGATTCTGTCACTTCCATTCGATAAATAGGTTCCGATGTAAAGACTTCTCTGTATGCCAGGTCACCAAGAAGCTGCATCAGCCGCTCACAGTAAGTACCGTGAAACAGATCATACTTATATTCACCCTTCATAATTGCATCATAATTCGATGTAAACCCATAAGTTGCGCAGTTGATCACAAATCCCTGAACACGGATGATCCAGTTCTTTACTGCATACTCCTCTGGATTTGCCACATGCATCTCTTTCCCCCGAAAATATAACTCTTCCAGCTTATCCGCCGGGCGAAATATATTCGTTTCCTGATGATACATCATTTGCAGTTCCTTAAGTTCCTCCAGCAATGTATGATAACTTAAGTACCCTTTTACAAATGCATCCTCGATATCCGCAGTCTTATATGCTATGTCATCTGCCGCCTCTAATATAAACGTCAACGGATGCCGACAGCCATTCGTTCCAGTCTCCCTCTCGATCTCACGGAACATTTTCTCATCTGCCAGATAATATCCCATCTTGCGCGTCTTAATATCCCCGGAATCCAAGTCGATTCCTGTGGACGGCACCGGATATTTTACAATGGTGCTCAGAAGCGCATACGTCAGGTTCATACCTCGCTCATCCACCAGAAAATGCAGTTTCGTCACAAGCCGGAACGCCTGTGCATTTCCTTCAAAATGATACAGATCCTCTACCATCTGCCGGCTCATCACTTGTTCCATCGACTTTCCATGATATGTCATAAGTGGCAGCTTCCGTTCGAACCACTCCCGGATCACATCTTCTCCAAAATGCCCAAAGGGCGGATTCCCGATATCGTGAATCAGCCCTGCGCATTGCAAAATATTACATATATCTTCTTTCATCTGTGGTGTAAACTCAGAATCTTTTTTGTAAACTAAAATGTTTTCTCCGATGTTCTGTCCAAGAGATTTTGCAAAAGAAGAAACCTCCAGAGAATGAGTTAGTCTTGTCCGGATAAAATCACTTTTATCCAGTGGAAATACCTGTGTCTTATCTTGAAGTCTTCGAAATGAAGCACTGCCAATAATTCGATGGTAATCTTTTTCAAATTCACTCCGCAAGTCTGAACTTTTAGCATTTCTCCCTCTCGTCTGTCCACCACGACATCTCTTTGCCGACAGAAGTTCTTCCCATCTCATCTTCTTATTTCTCCTCACAAATGATCTACTATTACTTAATCCAGATAAATCGGAGGCTCGTAATCCTTGCCGAGAAGCGCTTTCTTGCGCTCCTGATATCCAAGGAATGCCCACTCTGTCATGTCGGTCCACTGATGATCACTTCTGTCATAGACCTGGACATAACCGATTCTCTTTGGATGCATTCTCACACTGTTGGATTCATATTCCATGCCCGTATATGGGTTGATATCACCCACATTTTCTTCTTCCGGAGCTTCCCAATCCTGTGCGGTATCAGCAAACTCTTCTTCCATATCCTGTTGATTTTCCTCAACATATTCTTCGTATGCCTGCTCCTCTTCCTGGTACGGTTCTGACTCCTGATACTCTTCAGCTTCCTGATATTCTTCCGGCTCCTGATGCTCTTCAGCTTCTTGATATTCTTTCGGCTCCTGATATTCTTCTGACTCCTGATATGGTTCTTCCGATACAGCCTCTTCTGTCTTGTCTTCCGGCTGCGCCTGATTCATCGCAGATTCTGCCTCCAACTGTTCTGTGGCAGCTTCCTGCTTGTCCTCATGAACCGCCTCTGCTTGCTTTTTCTTACGGCGCGGGAAATAAGCCCTCCAGCCACGTGGCTTCTCCTGCTCTTTTTCCTGTTCCTTTTCTCGCTCTCTTTCTCTTTCTCTTTCTTCTCTGTCTTCTCTTGCCTTCTTCTCTTCAGCCTCTATCGCAGCCATTTCTTCCAGAATATCCTTCACATCCTCCTGCTTGTCATACTCAGGAACTTCCGAAGACTGCGGCTCTTCTTCATATTCTGCCGGTTCTTCATATTCTGCCGGCTCCTCATATTCTGCCGGCTCCTCATATTCTGCCGGTTCTTCATATTCTGTCTGGTCTGCATATTCTGATGTTTCTTCCATCTGATCTAAATCTTTATGGATATCTACCAGTTCTCCAATTGTAATATCACGTTCTGCTCCAGATATGCCAAATTCCCTTGCTTTTACCGGCTGTTCTTCCTGTACCTGCTCTGGTTCATCATACTCCAGATTCAGTGTCAGCTGTTGTGGTTCTTCATCTATAATAATATTATTTTCAGCTCGCTTATCGATTTTGATATTTTCACGGGTTGTATATTCACTATCCGCATTCTCTTCCAGTATACTCAGATGAAATGGGCACTCTAATATAGATGCAATTAAACGCATGTCCTGTTCCTGAAAATTATCTCTGGCCAGTCTCTGCGTCAGATTCTGTCTGGACATTTTCTTTCCTGTTCGTTCTTCAATCATCTCCGCAAGCTGCTTGATCGTCATATCTTTACGGTTCAGAACGATTTTGACCTGTTCCCCAAATGTTAACTCTAACATCGCATTTCCTCCTTATTAAATTTCCCTTACTCTCCCTTGAAAATTTTCTGTCTTTGTAAACTTTTTTGTTGCTAGATAAACCCTTATTTTTCCTCTTTCATTTTAGCAAATGCCCTGTATCAAGTCAACTTAATTAAACTGGAACATAATGAGAGATATTTTCATAAAACCCATTGACAAATGCTATTCTAACGGGGTACTATATGTATTAGTTTCACACTTTAAACAACTAAAATTTTACAGTGTGAATATTATAGATGTTACATATATAAAGGTATAGAAGGAGTTACTATTATGATTATTGTATTAAAACCACTTTCCCCAAAGGAAGATATTGAACGTGTTGAAAATATGGTCAAAGCAAGAGGTCTGGACACTCACGTAATTGAAGGAGCAGAGATGACGATCATCGGCTGTATCGGTGACACATCACGTATCGACGCGAAACTCTTCGAAGTTGATCCTGCTGTCACAAAGGTTATGCATGTGCAGGAGCCTTACAAATTAGCAAGCCGCGCTTTCCACCCGGACAACTCCATCATCGATGTGTCCGGAGTCAAGGTTGGAGGAGATAATCTGGCGCTGATCGCCGGACCTTGTTCTGTAGAGTCTGTAGACCAGGTTCTTGAGATTGCAAAAGCTGCGAAAGCTTCCGGAGCCAACATGCTCCGCGGTGGTGCTTTCAAACCTCGTACAAGTCCATATTCATTCCAGGGACTCGGTCTTGAAGGTCTGAATATCCTCTGTGAAGCAAAAGCTGCAACAGGACTGCCAATCGTTACAGAATTGATGTCCGCCGAATATCTGGATGTATTCAACGAAAAAGTTGACCTGATACAGATTGGTGCAAGAAACATGCAGAACTTCGATCTGTTGAAACAGTTAGGACAGGTAGACCGCCCGATTCTTCTGAAACGTGGTCTAAACGCTACCTACGAAGAGTGGCTGATGTCTGCAGAATACATTATGGCATCCGGTAATGAAAATGTTATTTTATGTGAGCGCGGTGTCCGTACATTTGAATCCTATACAAGAAATACACTGGATCTCCAGAGTATCCCGGTTATCCAAAAACTTTCACATCTTCCGATCATCATTGATCCAAGCCATGCCGGTGGAAAATGGTGGCTGGTTGAACCAATGGCTAAGGCTGCTGTTGCTGCAGGAGCAAACGGTCTGATGATCGAGGTTCATAACAATCCTGAGATGGCACTGTGCGACGGTTCCCAGTCTCTGAAACCTGCGAAATATGATGCACTGCTGAAACAGGTTGCTGAGATTGCAAAAGTAGTCGGAAAAACATTTTAACTATTCAAGACCCGTTCGCGAGTCTTGACGTTTTCACAGGTGTAAAAGAAAGAAGAGGATTATCAGCATGGAATTATATGTAGACCTCGGAGCACACAGCTACTCCATTTATATTGAAAATAATATTTTGAAAGATACCGGAAGCCATATCGAAAGAGTTTACTCCGGAAAAAAAATCATGATCATCTCAGACGACAACGTATTTCCTCTGTACGGAGATACTATTGTAAAAACACTGGAAGATAAATATGAGGTTCATTCTCTTATTCTCCCACACGGTGAGCCAACCAAGAGTTTTCAAAGTCTTCCGAAAATCTATTCCGCACTTTTGGAAGCCCGTTTTTCACGAAGTGATCTGATCATTGCCCTCGGAGGCGGCGTCATCGGAGATCTGGCAGGATTTGCAGCCGCAAGCTTCCTTCGCGGGATCAAGTTTATCCAGATTCCGACCTCACTTCTGGCACAGGTCGATTCTTCCGTCGGTGGAAAAGTCGCCGTAGATCTGCCGGAAGGCAAGAACCTGGTCGGTGCTTTTTATCAGCCGGCTCTTGTGCTCATCGACCCACTTGTATTAAATACACTGCCAGAGCGTTACATCAACGACGGTATGGGCGAGGTCATCAAATACGGCTGCATCTGGGATGCTGATTTATTCAAAAATCTGGAGGCACACACCTCATTTGAAGATTTGAAGAAAGATCTGACCGAAGTTATCTATCGCTGTGTAGATATCAAGCGAATCGTTGTTGAGCACGATCAGTTCGACACCGGCGAGCGCATGCTCCTGAACTTTGGTCACACTCTGGCACACACAATCGAACAGCATTACCACTACACACGCGAAAGCCACGGTGAAGCAGTTGCCATCGGAATGTATCAGATTACAAAGATTGCAGAGGAAATGGGACTGACGAACCCCGGCGAAGCGGAACATATACGCAAAGTCCTGGATGTCTATGGACTTCCACACAAGTGTGACCTTATGCTCCACGACCTGATCGGAGCCATTGCCCTCGACAAGAAAAACCTGGGCGGAAAATTAAATGTCGTGCTGCTCAAGGAAATTGGTAAGAGTTATACCTACCCGACTACAACGGAATTTTTCACAGAGCACGATCGGATGGTGTAAACGAAAATATAAATTGTAATTTTGACCCTATATATAATAGTAACCCCTGAATAAAAAATGAGACAATTTTCTGTAGTTGCTGCGCCGCTTATCTCTGTGTGATTATACAAACTCGCCATAAAGACGGCTCAAACAGTGTATAATCACACAGGCTATGCTCGCAACTACAACGCAAATTGCTCAATTATTTTATTCAGGGGTTACTATTTCTATAGCCGGGAATTTACAATTTATATCTTCTTCCCGCCACTAAGCAGTTATCTGAACCGCAAGCAGACCTTCATGAAATTTTCCTATTCTTGAAACTTCCGCCGACTCCCACTACTCCTTCTTCTTATGAAATATAAAATAACCTAACCTTCACAACTTTCGCATACGCGAAGCGAAAAAGGCAAGAGCTCCCTCTCCTCCCGCATAAATTTAACGCTATATACAAAGCACCAAATAGCTGCTCTACAATAATTGAGTCATTTTCGTCATAGTTGCGAGCATAGCTTTGCTGATTATACACTGTTTGAGCCGCTTTTGGGCGAGTTTGTATAATCAGCAAAATATAAGTGGCGCAGCAACTATAGAAAATAACTCATATTGTAGAGCAGCTATTTGGTGCTGTATATATCCTTAAATTTAATTTTAGACAATAAAATAGGACTGCATGTTTGGGAGGTTGCAGCCCTGAGGAAAAAGTTATGAAAAAGAAAATTGTTTTGTTCTTTCGAACAATTAATAGTATAGACACAAAGTGTGATGAAACTATGTTTAAAATGAAAACTAATTGTGAACAAAATATGACTGAAACCATTCATATAATTCTTCCATAGTCCCTTTGTACTCTGTCTCAACTTCTTCTAATGGAATGTTCTTTTTATTTTCCAGTGTATCTGTTAATAAATATGTCTTTACGCCAAGGGAGCGGATCGTCAGGTCTTCCTGCACATCATTTCCTACCATGAGGCATTCTTTTGGATTAAGTCCAAACTCCTCCATAACTTCCTGAAAATATTTCGGATTCGGCTTGCAGTAATGATATGTTTCATAGGTCGTAATAACTTCAAAGTCTTCTGCATCGATTCCTGCCCAGCGGATACGGTTCATAGTTCCCACACGCGGGAAGATCGGATTGGTCGCAAGGTACACTTTCACACCATGTTCTTTCAACAGTTTAACAACCTGGTCTGCGCGCGGATTCGGTTTTGTAGATGCAATTGCCTCATTAAATTCATTTGCATAAAAATCCAACGTCTCCTGCTCTACCTCTGCTCTGGAAAGCCCAGATATTTTCTCAAAACATTCCCAGAAGGCATCCTCGTTGGTCATGCTTCCATCATTCAGTACCATTGCCTCCACACCTTTCCAGATCGTCCCGATCAGCGCTTTCGGCTCCATTCCATATTTTACAAATCGCTTTGCCAGAAGTGGCATATAATACTTTACAAATTCATTCTGATCCATAGGAAGTAATGTCCCATCCAAGTCAAATAATACATGTTTTATCATATTTCGTTTTCTATCATCCTTTCTATTTTCGCTTATTACAGTTACAGGGGCAAAATCGCCCGCCAGACGCTTCTGCCCCATTCATAACTTTAATTACTATTCATTTTCAGTCTTTATTTTAGCATTTCAAGAAATCCTGTACCATCACCATGATACTCGATTTCAAATATCTGTGCAAGGGTGGCCGCTATATCAGCGTAAGTATCTCTTGTTCCGATATTCACGCCCTGTTTCCAGCATTTACTGTAACCCAGAAGCGGTACAGACTCACGCGTATGATCAGTTCCTTTATATCCCGGATCACAGCCATGATCAGCTGTGATAAATAACACATCATCGCCGCGCATATTAGCAAGAAATATTTCAAGATCCTTGTCAAATTCATTTAATGCAGTTGTATATCCTAAAATATCTCTTCGATGGCCATATATCATATCAAAATCAACCAGATTAATGTAGCACAGTCCATTAAAATCTTTCTTTTGCAACTCAAATACTTTCTCCATGTTCTTTTTATTTCCATGGTTCGCAGTTGTCTCTGTGATTCCTTTTCCGGCAAATATATCATATATCTTGCCAACACCGATGACATCTTTTCCGGCATCTTTCAAATCATCCAGCACCGTCTGTTTTGGCGGCACAAGCGAAAAGTCATGTCTACGGTCTGTTCTTTCGAAGTTCGGATATTGTCCTACAAATGGTCTTGCAATGACTCTTGCTACTGCATGAGCGCCCATCAGAATCTTTCTTGCTATTTTGCAATATTCATACAGAGTTTCTACCGGCACAACATCTTCAAGAGCTGCAATCTGGAACACACTGTCAGCGGATGTATATACGATCAACGCACCTGTTTCCATGTGCTCACGCCCATAATCCTTGATAACTTCTGTTCCGGAATATGGTTTATTACACAGCACTTCCCGTCCTGTCTGCTTTCGGAATTCATCCAGCACATCCTTCGGGAATCCGTCTGGATATACCGGAAATGGTTTCGGAGATATCATACCTGCCATCTCCCAATGCCCGATGGTCGTATCTTTTCCCATAGATTTTTCATGAAGTCTTCCGTAACATCCAATTGGACTTAAAGACTTATCCCCATAATTCATCTCGTCGATGTTATAAATCCCCAATTTTTCCATATTCGGAATATGCAGTTTTCCGGAATCATAACAAGTCTTCCATGTATTGCTTCCCTTATCACCAAATGCTTCTGCATCCGGTGCATTTCCTATTCCTGCACTGTCCAGTACGATCCAAAATGCTCTCATAATAACCCCTGCCTTTCGTATTATGCGTTCGCTTTCTTATAGGCAACAAACTCTTCAGGACTCAAAAATGCATCCTTATATCCAAATTCTTTAAATCACTATCGTCTCTTGCTTTCCCATGTATAAATAAAAGTTTATCAAGAAGGACTTTTTATTGCATATATTTTTTTAGTTTCTCGGTGTCAGCTCTACATACAAATCTTTGTATTGTTTTGCACTCTTTTCCCAGGAAACATCTTTGTTCATATCCCGGATCACCATATCATCCCAATACTTCCTGCTCTCAAAATAGAGCGTCTTTGCCCTGTTAATGGCATCGTAAAGAAGTCCGCTTTCATACCGGTCAAATGTAAAACCATTCCCTGTATTGTCGTACATATTATAAGGGGAAACGGTATCTTTAAGTCCTCCTGTTTCTCTGACAATCGGAATCGCACCATATCTCATAGCTATCAGCTGTGTAAGCCCGCATGGTTCAAATCTTGACGGAACCAGGATCGCATCACAGCCCGAATAAATACCGTGGGCGACATTTTCATTGTAATCAATGTATGCGCAGAAACTGCCTTTATATTTATATTCATAATAACGGAATGTATTTTCATACCAGGCATCACCGGTACCAAGAACCACCACCTGTGTATTCCCATCCATAATCCCCGGAATTACAGCATTTACAAGATCAAGACCTTTTTGGTTGGTAAGACGTGAAATAAGTCCGATCAGCATCTTATGGTCATCCACTTCTAATCCCAAAGATTCCTGGAGTGCTTTCTTGTTTATCTTTTTATTTTCTACTGCTGACTCGGCATCATAATTAGCTGTTAACAGTTTATCTGTTGCAGGATTCCAGTTATCTGTATCAATTCCATTCACAATTCCTCTAATTTTATTATTATGATATCTCAAATGTTCCGCAAGACCTTCACCGTACTCTTCCGTCTGAATCTCGCCCGCATAAGTATTGCTAACTGTCGTAATTTTATTACAGTAAGCGATACCGCCCTTTAACATATTGGCATCCAGCCAGTTCTGAATCATGCAGTCTTTATTGAATACATAATCCGGAAGACCTGACCAGTATTGAATCATTTTTCTGTCATATATTCCCTGGAATCTCAGATTATGTATCGTAAGTACTGCATTTGCCCGTCCAACATTCGTATTCTGAAAACAGGTTCTTAAATAAAGCGGTACTAAAGCTGCCTGCCAGTCATGACAATGTACGATGTCAGGTGTCCAGTCCAGATAATTGAGTGCGGCAAGCGATGCCTTCGCAAAATAACAGAACTTCGGAATATCATCTATGAGGTTCGTATACGGATTACCCCAGGAAAAGAACTCGTCATTGTCGATAAAATCATAGACAACTCCATCTTTCTGATATTCCATGATTCCTACATAATACTGTTTCCCGTCAGAACAAAGATCCATATAAAAAGAACCTCTGTACTCCATCTTTTCCTGAAACTTCTGAGGAATACATTTATATCTTGGAAGAATTACCTTAACATCCAGATTTAACTTCGCCAGAGTCTTTGGAAGCGCAGACATAACATCTCCCAGTCCGCCAGTCTTAACAAATGGATAGCATTCCGAACCGATGAACGCAACACTTCTTCGCGGTCCTAAATCCAGCTGTACCATCTGTTCCTCCTGTTTCACAGGGGTTTTGTTTACAACTGCTATTTGCTTAACAAAATTCTTTTTTCTATTCTTTTTTCTACTCATATCTGGTCTCCAATCTGCAAAACATTTGCCCCATCACGGATAATATCATCCTATTATTTTATTTCAAGAATGCCTCAGCATTCTTGCTGCGAGGTGGGAGTCATCTCCCAGCTGATATAATAATTGTAGCGAATAATGCAACGATTATCAATGATAAATCATCGAATCCAGCATTCTGGCAAATCTTAACGGATTAAGAATCTGCGACAAAGACACTTCACCCTTGCTTTCCCTGGTGATTTCCGTTTTATCCCCCCTAAAGCCTCTATTTTCAGGCACAAAAAAATCACCGTCCCCAGAGCTCTAAGCCTCTAAAAACAGTGATTTAATAGTGCGCGATCAGGGGTTCGAACCCTGGACACCCTGATTAAGAGTCAGGTGCTCTACCAACTGAGCTAATCGCGCATCTCTTATTTTTCTGTCGCATCTCTTAACGACAAGTGTTATTATATAATAGCCTTTCTGAAAATGCAAGCACTTTTTTCTTTTTTTACAAATTTTTTTATTAGAAAATTTTTCATTTGGAACATCAGTAATTTTCTTGATGCTCTTGCGTCCCACTACCGGATATGCTATATTTAAGATACAAAGAGGGAAACCGCAAGCGGCTACCTTAGTTATAATATTAAGCTATTGTACAATAGCCGTCACTATTTGCGGTAGTGGCGGCTATCTTCGTTTGCCCTTGAAAATCTCATAGCAAAGACCTACAAGGGCAACAATGAATATACAAAACTGAATCATATCAGAATATGTGACCATCGCATCGCCCTCCTTTCTTTCGTTAGGAGGGTGTTTTATCCCTCCGTAAAAGAAGGGTAGCCGCCTGGCTTTGGTTTCCCTATCTGTATCATAACATAGCATTAACGAACAGACAACCAGATTGATTCTATTAGTATATTTTTATATTTCCAGATTTCGCATTATCAATAATTTTTTCTCTATTTCTAAGGTTTTTCCCCTATATCCTTGAAAATCCCTCTTTTCCCATTTTGGCCATTTTTTTGTACTTCCCTTGATTTTTCAGAACTTCCATGCTATACTATCACCCGATGTAAAACCCGAAAAACCAAGGTCTTACAAGGGTTTCGCCGATTTCCGGCGTAGGTCATATATCAACATATATGCCTCCGCGGCATTCGTCAGATGTCCATGCAAACATGCACGCCTGACTCATTGCTACGCGAAAATGAATCGTGTGTTCGTGACCTTCCACACGTAAAACAAAACTAAAGGAGATTTTAAAATGAAGAACAAAAACATCAGTTTCATGACACAGGCTGCTATGATTGCAGCTATCTATGTGGTGCTCACTTATGTATTCGCACCATTTTCATTCGGAGAGGTACAGGTTCGTATTTCAGAAGCCCTGACCATTCTTCCGGTATTCACACCAGCAGCAATTCCAGGATTATTTATCGGCTGCCTGATAGGTAATATCCTCGGAGGCGCAATACTCCCTGACATTATCTTTGGAAGTATCGCAACATTAATTGGAGCATTCTTTACATGGAAGCTTCGCGAGAAGAGTCCTTACCTTGCCCCGGTTCCACCGATTATTGCAAATATCCTGATCGTTCCGTTCGTTCTGCGTTACGGATACGGAGTTGCACTTCCAATTCCATTTATGATGTGCACAGTTGGTATCGGAGAGATTATTTCCTGTGCAGTACTCGGAATGGTTCTTTACTTTGCACTTAAAAAATACGCAAAGACATTATTTGCACAGTAAAATATCAATCACTGACAATTTTATCGAAACATATATTTCAAAGATAATTTTTTATCAGAGTCCGGAACTTATCTAAAGTAATGTTCCGAACTCCTCCAAGAAGAGAGCGTAACGGTTTAATCCTGCTCTCTTCTTTTTATTTTCTGCGCCAGAGCCGCTATCATTCCGGCAACACCTGCAACTGCCAGCATTCCTCCTGCATTTGCTTTGTCTCCGGTCTTAACCGACATAGCTTTCTGAGAGATTTTGCTGTTATCGTACTTATCTGCGGCATCTTTCTGCTCGAATACCTGTCGTATTTTTTCTGTCTCTTTTCTCAATTCTTCATCAGCTTTTGCCTGGGCAGCTGCTTCCTGCGCTTTCTGTTCCGCCAGATACTTATCATAGGTTGTCTGGGCAACTGCCAGTTCTGCAAGTGTTCTCACATTTTCCAGTTTTGCCTGTCCATATGCTTCTTCACTTTCCGCCGCTTTCTGCTTTGCCGCGTCATAAGCTTTCTGCAACAGGGCTTCTCTGCTTTGGGCATCTTTTACTTTCGAAATCTCATCATTTAAATACGTGAAATCCGGATCTGTAATCTGATTTAGAAATGCAGCATCATAAGACAATGCCTTTGCCCTTTCTTCCTTTGACTGGGCTTCTGCCTGAGTGTCTTTCGCATCTGCCAGAGCTGCTTCCAGTGTATTCACTATATTTTGGGCATTTTTATACTCCGTTTTTGCCGTCACCTCTTCCTGCTGTTTCTGATTATAATCTGCCTGTGCATGAAGAAGCTGCATAATCATTGCCTTTATTTCGTCATATGCTGCCTGCTTTTTATCCACTTCTATCTGCGCTGCTGCAGCATCTTCTGTCTGTGCTGCCAGCTCTCTCTGTAGCACAGACAATTCTGCCTCCTGTTCTTCCAGTGCCTGTTCTGCTTTGTTTTTCTGTTCCACGGCATCAGATATGGACACATTTTTCTCCTCTAATTCTTTTTCTGCAATATCCAGTGCATTCTGCTTTTCATCAACATCCGCACGTTTCTTTACAATACTGCTGTTGGTTTCAGCTTCCAATTGTTTCAGTGCATTTTCTGCTTTTTCCAGTGCATTCTCTTTTGCCTTGACATTTTCGTCTGCCGCATCTGATTCCACCTGTGCCTGATTTAAAAGTGTCTGTTTCTGATTCACTTCATTCTCTGCTGCAATTTTCTCTGCCCTCGCCTGTGCAAGTGCCACTTCTGCCTGCGTCTGGTGTGTGGCTGCAGATTCCGCCGTGGCACTTGTATTTCCGCCAAGTGCTTTTACCTTTGCAAATGCATAATCGTAATTTTTTTGTTTTTCTTCCTGGGAAGCCTGTACAAGATTCAGCTCGTTCTGTGCCTGGTCTACTGCCTGTTGCTGCGTTTTCACCGCCTGACGCGCTTCTTGGGCTTCTTTCTCAGCCTTTTCCACCGCTGTGTGCGCTGCGGCATTTGCCTCTGCACTCTGGCTATATTTGAACTTTTTATCTGTCATTCTGATTATTGCACGAGAGCAAAATGAATCTGTAATCGAGAAGAGCCAGAACCGACAATTGCCGGTTCTGGCTCTTCGTAATGCCAAAACAAATATTTCACTTCTATTTTGCTGCCAGATATACACTGACATTTGCAAAGTCACTTTGTGCATGATTGCTGCGTGCACCGCTTCCAATATCTTCACAGCTGACTATTCCGTCACTATAACCAACAATCATCAGCGTTGTTTGCGCATCTAAGACGGCAATTAACGGTCGTCCCTGATTAACATTGTAAAGCAGTTCGTCTATCGTACAGCCACTTAAATCCATCACGCTTCCATAAACTTCTGTAATTGCATCAACCACAGATTTTCCACCTGCGAGTGCCTGTCTGAGCTGTTCTGTATCTGCATCTTCCGTGTCAATCGAATATTTCAGATCGCGGTTTCCACGCTCCCAGATGTAATTCTGATCAGCATCAACCACGACTCCGCCACAGTCATTGGCTTTCTGAATCGCTTTTCCTGCAGTATTATAAGTTCCCTGAAGCCTTCCATGACCATACACATAAAATGCGTCTGTTTCTTTTTTGCGGTCCAGACTGACCTGTGGAACATTTTCAAGTACCACCTGTTTCGGTTTTAATAGCTTCGGCTCCTTGTCAGAAATGCCATCATCATACGTCAGGCGAACCTGTGTCTCTTTCAGATCTGTTTTATATGTCTGCACATAAATATTGCTTTCTTTCGCCTCTTCGCTGCTTGTAATATAATCCTGTGCTGTTCCGGTGTAAGTATCGCCGTCTTTTACCGCACGGTCAAGGGTGATCATATTATCCTCAAATGTAGCACTTAACATATAGATTCCTGACTGTTCATAAGTTTTGATCACCTTATCTTTACTACTTGTAATCTCCACTTTATACATCGGAATGACCTGGGCTCCTGACAGTGTTGTTCCGACTTCTTCCGTTTTTGCAACACCGTAGACAAAATCACCATCCATGAAGCCAAGTGGTTTGATACACTCGCCATCTTTGCAAGTCACTTCATATTCTTGATCAGTCTCCAGATTCATAACTGTCACAGACTTGGACTTCGAAGGATCTTCTTTCTCATAAGCTACCAGATGTCCATCTTCGCTTGCAACATACTGATCTTCATTCAGTCCTGTCGCAAGCTCCTTTTTCGTACCTTTATTCATATCCATTTTGTAGAGTACGTCATCTGCAATCGTATACAGACAGCCATTTTCTACATTATAGTAGACCAGTCCGCCCACTTCTTCCTGGGCACGGTCATAAGCCTTGTCACTGGATACGAATAATTTTTCCTCAACAGAATTCTGTTCAATATTATAATAGTAGACTGCTGATCCAGTCTCACCTTCATGGCTGCCCCGGTTCATGTATCCGCATACGGCAAATGTTGTATTTCCCTTTTCGTCTACATTTAAAATCTTAATATCATGCTGCATCAGCATATTCCGAATATCCGTATTCTCCGCATCTGCAAAGCTGAACACAAGAGAAACTTCATCCCGGTCACGATTATAATTCCATAGTTCTCCCGCCTGCACAAATGACACAACGGTTCCGTTTTTATTTACCATGTAGACCGGATTCTTGTCTGTGATGCCAAGAAGTACACCTTTTTCATTCAACACCTTCTTCGTCGCATCAAATATCTGGTCCATCGTCCGGTCATAATCTAACAGATATGTCTTCTGGCTTCCGGAAATGTAACGCACGCGGAAATATTCCCGCACCTGGTATTCGTCTTGCTCATTTTCCTCACCAGTACAGTTCACACGATATTCCAGCTCCACTGCCATATATGTGCTGTTCAACTCTTTAATCGTCCAACGCTCACTTCCATCAACCTTCGGGGCCAGATCTCCCCATGTTACATGCGTGTAATCTGAGTGGATCGTCACATGCTGTAATGTCGTGTTGTCTCCTTCATCACTGGGCTCAATCGCCGTTCCAATTCCAACACCTTCCGCTTTCGCCAGTGCATTTTCATGGAAACTTTGTACATAATCCAGGCTTGGCGCCGCATTTAACTTGGCTCCGTCCACGATTCTCGTATAATAATACATGTCGTGATTGTCCATATGCAGCGTGATCTGAAGCATACGCTCCTCAGACAAAATATTTTCACCATCGACATTTCCTACTTCCAGCGTTGCATTCTCTCCTGGATTCTTCACCTTTTGTTCCAACAGCTTTTCTTTGCCATCGATCGAATAAACCGTATAGTCCAGGCTGTCGATCACATTTTCATAAGCTTTAATGGTGACCTGAAGCTGGCCATTGCTGACCGGTGTGATGGAATCACGTACGCCTGTCAAATCCATCTCATTCTTATATCCGGGCAGGTCATTGAGCGAATAACCGTTATAAGAAAACGCAATCTGGGGACGTGTTGCTGCCCCCATATCTGTCGTCATGTTACTGTTCTTTTTATTTGTCACATAGCCAAATATGACCACCGCAGCAAGAAATACCAGAACCAGTACCCCTGCGTGGATCACGCGATTTTTCCATTTCATTTAAAGCTCCCCTTTTTCGTCTAGCAGTCTCCCCAGTGTCGGTGTCACGCGAAGAAATGTCTCGCATGCGCGGATGCTCTCTTCATTGTCTGCCCGACGACCTGTTTTCACCGCACGAAGCAGAATATTTTTCGGTGTATGTTCCATGTCAATAAATTCCAGAACCTGCACGTCGTATCCCTCCCTCTTTAGATACTCCGCACGTAATCCATCTGTCACAAGCGCCGCCATACGTTCTTTCAAAAGTCCATAATTCATGATCGGCGAAAGCACATCGTTCTTCATCTGCCGGTTCAGTTCATGCTGGCAGCAAGGCACCGATAAAATAACCTTCGCATTCCAGCCAATTGCTTTTGCCAGCGCAAAATCCGTTGCTGTATCACAGGCATGAAGTGTCACAACCATATCTACTTCCTCCGCGCCCGTATAGTCTGCAATATTTCCCTCCAGAAACGTCAGCTTACCATACTGATACTTCTTCGCCAACTCGTTACATTTCCGGATTACATCCGTCTTCAGATCCAGACCGATGATCCGGATGTCATAAGATTTCAGCTCATGAAGATAATAATACATAGCAAATGTAAGATAAGACTTTCCACAGCCAAAATCCAGAATTGTAAGCTCTCTTCCAGAATCAAGCTGTGGTAAAATATCCTCGATAAATTCCAGGAACCGGTTGATCTGCCGGAACTTGTCGAACCTTGCATGCACAATCTTTCCTTCCTCCGTCATAACACCAAGATCCTGTAAAAACGGAACCGGTACACCTTCCTGCAGGATATATTGTTTCTTCCGGTTATGATTCAGATCCAGCGGGCGCATCTTTGCTTTCTTCTGCTTCTTCTTAATTGTAACCTTTCCCTTCTTGCTGATAAGCACAGAAAATTCCGCATCCACCGTTACAAGCTGCATCTGCTTCATATTCTCCATAGCCTCCAGCATCTTTTCGCACGCCTCATCCGCACTTAAATTCTCATGAAATGCCTGATTCCCACGAAACGTCTCCATCTGATAGACTCTTGTATCTTTCATGAGCACCGGGCGCACCTTAACCTTTGCCGAGAGCTTCTCATCTCTCGGATTACTCAAAACCGCCGATATAAAATTGTCATTTAAATTTTGTTCTAATATATTTTTTAATTCATTCATAGTAGTAATATTGTACTAGCGGTACGGGAAAAAGTCAATTTGGGACAGGGCAAAAGTTGATTGGGGACAAGGCAAATTAAAGTTAGGGACGTAGTACTTTGGCGAAATTCTACGTCCCTAACTAAAAATTTATCAATCTATTTTATCAAATATAATCACGACTTTGAATAGATCACCGTCCAGATACAAATCAAATGTTCCACCCATCATTGTGGTCAATGTCTTCGCAATAGACAATCCAAGTCCGCTTCCTTCGGTACTTCGTGACAGGTCGCCGCGGATAAATCGTTCAGTCAGTTCTTCTGCCGAGGAAATGTTAAGTGGCTGCTCAGATATGTTTTTCAGACTGAAGATTACTTTTCCGTCCAGTGTCTGCAGATCTGCATAGATGCGTGTTCCTTCCATAGCATATTTTGCAGCATTATTATAAATATTTGCAAGCACGCGCCACATTCTTCTTCCGTCTACCCGAACAATCGCATCTTCTTCCGGGAGGTTCATAATTTGTGTCAGATTTCTGGCCTGGAATTTTTCTTCAAATTCTCCGCTCGTCTGCTGGATGAGTTCTATCATATTAATATTCATAAACTCGAGAGAAATATTACCTGAGCTGACTTTCGATGCTTCTACAACATCTTCTGTCAAAGTCTTCAATCTCTGAGATTTTTCTTCCAGAACTTCAATATATCTTTGAATCTTCGGATCATCAAATTTTTCTTGTTTCAAGAGATTTACATAATTAATAATGGATGTCAGCGGTGTCTTGATATCGTGAGATACATTTGTAATCAGATCTGTCTTTAACCGCTCACTTTTCATATTCTTCTCGACTGCCGCATCAAGTCCGCTTCCGATAGAATTGACTTGTTCTGCAATCTTGCGTTGTTCTCCATGTATATCTTCGAGATCAATCTTGTAATCCAGCTCACCTTCACTGATTTTCTCAATACCTTCTTTAATTTTCTGTCGTCCGACTGCCCAGTTGACAAGGATTACAAATCCTGCTGTCTGCACAATGAAAATCACGAATGACCAAAATGCACTTGGCCAGCCTGATGCCAGATATGCCACCCAATGTACTGCTGCATACGCAAGATATAAAACAATTATTTTTGCTATGTGTCTGGCATTTCGAATCAATAATTTCACAAACTCTACGACACTGTACAGAAAACTGTTCTTCCATGCAATTCCTGCTTTTATTCTTCTGGCCAGACTCAAAATACCAACGAGAAACATATTACATGTATAGACTGCAAGTCCTCCGAATCCAATCACTCCAAAAAATGTTTCGTAAGAAAGAATACCATTTCCTACTGCAAATGTTTTCTGGGAGATAATTCCTGCAGCTCCCATGAAAAGCACGGTCAATAGTGACGGTACGAACCATGCAAATATAACTGTTGCAGCTCCGATTTCTGTCTTACATCTGTCAAATTTATATAAATGCAGTTCTCCATCTCTTTCCGTTCGACCTGCGATTACAACAAGCCATACTACACTGGCAAAAAATATTAAAAACGCCAAAATCATTCCTGCACTGACTCCTCGGACAAACGGACTATACTTTTCATAAAAATGTGCATTTTTATAATAACTATCTTTCACAGGATACTTCGTATCCACACCTGTCATAAACACAAACTCTCCTTTATCTGCATTACTCAGATAAACGGTCTGTGACTGCCATAGTTCTGCATCTGCTTCCTGAATATTCGTCTCAAACTCTGACAGTTTTGATTTTACTATGACATATTTCCCCATCTTACGAACACTTTTAGCAACATCATTAATATTATTTTCCTGCCCCAGCTCCTCCCGATTTGTGACGACTTTTCCACTCTTTAAATCTAAATAATAATAGAAAAAATTACTATCTCCTTCTTTATACTGCTCTGTCAGGCTCTCATAATTTGCATAGCGCTCTCCAATCTGATAAATACAGCTTTCCAGCATATTATAAGCTTCATTGAGCCTGCCATTCCAGTTGGAATTCTCGTTAACTATCTGCAAGAGATTTTCTGCTTCCAGTGGAGCTGCCTCCTCACGGAATAACACTCCATCATATTTCCAGCAATCTACATAGAGCATAGTTCCCTCTGCATCTTCGATTCCCCGAAAATTCTTTTCCTCTTCCGTCATTTCATTTCTATCTGATATATCCACATTTTCCAGCTCATCTAAGATCTGCTCCGATGTCTCCGCACCTATTCCATCTGTCATTACAAATTTTAATTCACCATTTAACACCTTTTCATTAAAATCATCCTGGCTATAGTAATGATAACTTCCATCTGATAATTTACAAACGATTGGAGCCTTCAGATCTTCTGCGTCGTCGCCTTCTAATTCTGCTGAATCCGTGTTTGTATCTCCGACATAACTGGTACTCTCACTGTAGATCAATTCCTGATACCAATTCAACAAATCTCCCAATCGATATGAAAGACCGCTTTCATTCTGACCACTGATCGTCTCACTATTGTTATATACCTGAATATCGACCAGCTTATCCTCGTCAATCTTTCCATCTGTCTCAAACATCTGCTCACTGTCAATGCCGGACATCACTTGATACGCACTGTTCATAAGCTCTGTATCAAAGTCATAGGAATCTTCATAGCTCTGCGTAAGTTTTCCTGTTATAAGGTCATCGAAAAGTTCTGCGTAAGACATGATGCTCATAACGCCGAGCATCATCGAAATAACCATAACATTTGCAATTATGATCAACAAAATTCTGGTCTTTTTTTTCTTATGCCATATCTTTTCCATAACGTCTCCCTTCTGTTAGCTTTTTCTTACTGGTCTTACCCCGACCTGCTTTTACTGCTTCTCGATCTTATACCCTACGCCCCACACGACTTTCAGATATCTTGGTTCTTTCGGGTTGATCTCAATCTTCTCACGGATATGACGAATATGCACTGCCACTGTATTATCAACACCCACCGCATTTTCATTCCAGATATTTTCATATATCTGGTCAATAGAAAATACTTTGCCCTGATGCTTTACAAGCAGCAGCAAAATGTTGTACTCAATCGGGGTAAGCTTCACCGGCTCGCCATCTACTGTCACTTCTTTCAGATCATCGTTGATCGCCAGTCCGCCGACTGTATAGATTGCCTCGCTCTCCTTTATCGCCGTGCTTCCAAGCTGCATATATCTGCGCAAATGTGATTTCACACGGGCAACCAGCTCCAGCGGATTAAATGGTTTCGTTATATAATCATCAGCTCCGATATTAAGTCCCAATATCTTGTCCGCATCCTCGGATTTCGCAGACAGAATAATAATCGGAATATTGTGCTTCTCGCGAATTTTTAAAGTTGCCCTGATTCCGTCCATTCTCGGCATCATGATATCCATGATCAGAAGATCTACACTTTCTTTTTTCAAGATCTCCACTGCCTCGATTCCATCGTAAGCTTCCAGAACCTGATGTCCATCCTGGGTCAGATATATCTCGATCGCCTCTACAATCTCTTTATCATCATCACATACTAATATTTTTGCCATCTCATTTCACCTCTCATATCTACTATACAAGATTAGCAAATAAAATTTAAGACATAGGAATGGATTTCTTAAGAAATGATGAATATTTTCAAGAATAACGTCGAAAAATGTCTAAAATAATGTAAACGAAATCTAAGACCCTTTATTTTCAACAAATTTTGATAAAATACCAAAAGATAAAACTTACTTAGACTTCATAATTTCTAGTTTGTAAAGGGGGAGTTTTCTATGTACACTCACGACATTGACTATGTAATCCGTACCCTTGGAGTAGGTGCTACATATAGGGGATATCGCTATCTAAGTTATGGGATTGAATTATGTCTGACAGACGAGGAATATCTGCTTGCTATCAGTAAACAGCTTTATCCGGAGATTGCCAGAAAGTATAAGACGACAGTCGGAAGTGTTGAACGTGATATCCGCACTGTTATAAGAGTCTGTTGGGAAAATGGTTACGATCAGCTTCAGTCCTACTCGTTCCGGCCATTACATGTCCGTCCAACGGCCGGTGAATTTTTCGACATCCTTGTCGCCTATCTAAGCCGTAACAAATCAGTTCTTCAGGCTGTATGATCCTAAGTAAAAGAAACGGAATTTTATTATCAAAAACAAAGTAAAACCCCGCAAGCTTTGGGCCGCTGCAGGGTTTTATTTTTTTTACCGGAGACTAACGATCTTCCATCTTCACATACTCACGGTATGGAGACAACGGCTTATAAGCCGGTCGGATAATCTTATCTACATTCTTGAGCTCTTCCAGTCTGTGGGCGCTCCAGCCTACAATACGGGCCGCCGCAAAAATCGGAGTGTAAAGAGATGCCGGAAGATCCAGCATACTATACACAAGACCACTGTAAAAGTCCACATTTGCATTTACACCTTTGTAAATTTTACGCTTTTCGCCGATGACCTGTGGAGCCATGCGCTCTACCATAGCATACAGTGCGTACTCTTCTTCCCGTCCTTTTTCTTTCGCAAGCTGCTCTACGAATTGCTTGAAAATCTCCGCACGCGGATCGGATACAGAATAAATCGCATGCCCCATGCCATAAATCAGCCCTTTCTGGTCAAATGCTTTCTTATCCAAAAGGTCTTCCAGATACTGATGTACTTCGTCTTCGTCCGTCCAGTCGGAAATTTTTTCCTTCATGTCTGCGAACATCTGCGTTACTTTGATATTGGCACCGCCATGCTTCGGTCCCTTAAGAGATGCCATCGCTGCGGACATTGTAGAGTACGTATCTGTTCCTGAGGACGTAACTACGTGAGTGGTAAATGTTGAGTTATTACCACCGCCGTGATCCATGTGGAGCACCAGTGCCATGTCCAGGATCCTTGCCTCAAGCTTCGTATATTTCTTATCCTCGCGGAGCATCATCAGAATGTTCTCAGCTGTGGACAGATTCGGCTGTGGTGCATAAATATACAGGTCTTCTCCCATGCGGAAGTTATATGCATGATAACTATAGACCATTAGCATCGGAAACTGGCTGATCAGGTTCAGACACTGTCTCAGTACGTTCGAGATGGTCGTATCGTCTGCTTTATCATCGTAGGAATAGAGATTCAGGATTTCTCTGGACAGACTGTTCATCATGTCGCCGCTCGGAGCCTTCATGATAACGTCACGCACAAAATTCGGAGGAAGCGTTCTTCTCTCCACCAGAGTTTCATGGAACATCTCAAGTTCAGAACTATTCGGAAGTTCACCAAATAAAAGCAGATAAGCAATCTCTTCGAATCCAAAATGATCTTCTTTCAAGAAACCGCCAACCAGATCTTTGATATTGTAACCCCTGTAATAAAGATTGCCGGCACATGGAACTTCTTCGCCATTCACAATCTTCTTGGCGCATACATCGGAAATATTGGTCAGTCCTGCAAGCACACCTTTTCCGTTCAGGTCACGGAGCCCTCTTTTTACTTCGTACTTAGTATACAGCTCTTTATCAATGGCATTATTCTTCTCACACAATCCTGCAAAATGCTGAATCTCCGGAGTAATCTCAAATAATGCACGGTCTACGCTTTTATTCACTGTCTTTCCTACCATAAATCATCTCCCTTTCTTTTCCCACAAGTCGTTGCTAAGCGCAGCAAATTCTTCCAGCGATAATGATTCACCGCGAACACTTTCTCCTTTGCCAAGCTTTGCAATTGCTTCTGTAATCACATCTTTCGGCAAATCAATCTTGTCAGAATTAGACAATCCATTTGCCAGTGTCTTTCTTCTCTGGTTGAAGGATGCTCGGATAATATCAAACATCCACTTCTCATTGTCCACTTTCACCGGAGGAGCCGCATGTCTTGTAAGACGAATGACTGCGGAACCAACCTTCGGTCTTGGCATAAAGCAGTTCGGAGGTACATTTGCCACTATATACGGATCTGCATAGTACTGGACAGCCAGTGACAATGCTCCGTAATCCTTGTTTCCCGGTCCGGTCTGCATACGGTCTGCAACTTCCTTCTGCACCATGACCGTAATACTTTCAACCGGAACATTTCCTTCGAACAGCCCCATAATGATCGGAGTCGTAATGTAATATGGAAGATTCGCAACCACCTTCACCGGACGTCCGCCGTTCTCCTTCTCCACAAGACCACGGATATCTACTTTCAGTACATCATCATTGATCACCATGACATTGTCATACTCGCTGAGGGTATCTTCCAAAATCGGGATCAGATTCTTATCAATCTCCACGGCAGCTACCTTTCCTGCTGCCTCAGCCAGATATTGGGTCATGGTACCGATTCCCGGTCCAATCTCCAGAACCATGTCATCTTTTGTAATTCCGGCCGCACTGATGATCTTCTCAAGCACATGCGTGTCAATCAGGAAATTCTGTCCGAATTTCTTCTGAAAATTAAAATGATACTTTTGCAATATTTCAATTGTATTTTGTGGATTTCCAAGTGTTGGTTTACTCATACTTCTTTCTATTACTCCTTCATTCCATCAAACCATAAGCCAGATGAACAAACAGCAATTTATGTTCATTTGGCTCAAGTGCCGGTACTGGAAGGATTGTCCTCCTCGTACCGGCACTGTTGCCATTAAAGATATTATACACTATGTCGATAAAAAATGTTATTAAGATTGTATGAAATTTCCGACATATCACTTCACATATTTTTAATTTATGATACTGCCCGCAGCTGATATACCTGCTTCGCATTTATCTCAGTCTGTGTAAGAACCTCCTCCACAGAAATTCCTTTCAGCCGGGCGATCTCCTCTGCCACATACTGGATATATGCAGATTCATTTCGCTTGCCGCGGTTCGGCTCCGGTGCCAGGTACGGGCAATCCGTTTCCAGTACAATCGATGTCAGTGGTATTGCTTCCACGACACTTTTTAGTTTCTTTCCATTTTTAAAAGTGACGACACCACCGACTCCGATATAATATCCCAGTTTCACATACTCAGCCGCCAGCTCTTTTGAACCGGAAAAACAGTGGATAATTCCGGTCAGATCCGATGCGTGCTCCTTTATAATAAGAAATGTATCTTCCGACGCATCACGACTGTGGATATTTACCGGAAGCCCGACCTTTCTCGCCAGATCAAGCTGTCTGATGAACCACTTCTGTTGAACCTCTCTCGGCTCCACATCCCAGTGGTAATCAAGACCAATCTCACCGACAGCAACCACTTTCGGATCGTGACACATTTCCTCCAGACGCGCCAGCGCATCATCGTTCAACTCGCCGACCTCGTCCGGATGGACACCGACAGCCGCATAAACTGCCGGATACTGATGTGCCAGCGCAAGTGCATTTTCACTTGTCTGCATAGAAGCACCCACCGTCACAATTGCTTTCAGCCCACGCTCCTTTAAGTTCGTCAGCAACATTTCCCGGTCCACATCGAACTGTTCGTCATCGTAATGTCCATGTGTATCGATAATCATATTACAGAATCTCTTTTCTGAGCTGCTCTGGTGTCTTCATAGATAACAATGCAGGCGCAATATCAAATACACTTCTTGCTCCGTTCTCGCCCTTCTGATTCAGGCGGTAAGCTGCTCTTGCATAAGCAATCAGAACGCTCGCTGTGAACTCTGGATTAGAATCCAGTTTCAGAGAATACTCAATCACATGCTTGTTGCCCTCTTCTCCAGTTTCACCTGTGCGGATCACGAATCCACCATGAGGCATCTTGCTGTGGTCTCTCTTCAGCTCTTCCTCAGAAATAAAATGAACGGTCGTGTTGTATTCATCAAAATAATTCGGCATAGTCTTGATCGCATTTTCAATCTCAGCTTTGTTGGCACCCTCTTGCGCTACGACATAGCACTCACGCGTATGTTTGTCTCTTGTAGTCAGCTTTGGCTCACTTCCACTTCTCACCTGAGCAACAGCCTCGTCAACAGGAACTGTATACTGGATCGCATTCTTCACACCCGGGATACGGCGGATAGCATCAGAATGTCCCTGGCTTACACCCTTGCCCCAGAATGTATATGTGCTTCCCTGGACAAGAATAGACTCCGCATAGAGACGGTTCAAAGAGAACATTCCCGGATCCCAGCCAACAGAAATAATACTGATATTATTTCCCTCTTTTGCAGCTTTGTCCACATTTGCAAAATACTCTGGGATCTTGGCATGTGTATCAAAACTGTCAATTGTGTTAAAATTCGCTGCAATCTCTGGACCCATGACCGGAAGATCCGTTGCAGAACCACCGCACAGAACCATTACATCCACGTCACCCTTCATAGATAACATATCATCCATGTGCACTACTTTCGCACCCTCAGTCGCAACTTTGACAGACGCAGGATCTCTTCTTGTAAAAACTGCCGCCAACTCCATGTCCTCATTTCTCTTAATTGCCTGCTCAACGCCACGGCCAATATTACCATAACCTACAATACCAATTCTAATCTTACTCATATTTCCTCCTTTGGGGACGGGGTTTTTTCAAAAAAACCCCGTCCCCAATTAAATTGTGTAATTATTTAAACTGCCTTTTTCCGCTTCTTACAGCGATTGTTAACCTGTCCCTTTTTGAATTGTGCTTCGCCGTACACAAATTTTAAGTTCTGTATATTAGCAAATCTCTGCCCCTGCCGGCATTGCTTTTTCCGGTGTCATCAGGGCCAGATTTCCTTCTGCATCTTCTGCGCACAGAAGCATTCCTTCTGAAAGTACTCCTGCAAGTTTTGCCGGCTTCAGGTTCACAAGTACCATAACTTTCTTGCCGACCATTTCTTCTGGTGTATAGTGTTTGCGGATTCCGGATACAATCTGTTTTACCTGACTTCCGATTTTTACCTGTGAGCACAGTAATTTCTTAGATTTCGGAACTGCCTCGCATGAGATGATCTCACCTACCTGGAACTGCATTTTTCCGAAGTCGTCAAATGTAATTTCTGGTTTTGCATCAATATCGATTACTGTCTCTTCTTCACCATCTGCCTGATTCTCTTTCTCTTCTGCTGTCATCTGTGGGTGAAGTTCTTCTACTTTCTTCATTACTTCTTCTACGTCTAATCTTGCGAAAAGAATTTCCGGCTTTTCTGTCACTTTTCCGTCACCAAGTTGTGCAAGAATCTTCTCAGATGTTTCTGGCATGAAGGACTCCAGAAGTCTTGCGCCTGTTTTGATGCTCTCGATCAGATTATAGAGCACTGTCTCCAGACGGTCTTTCTTAGCCTCTTCTTTTGCAAGTGCCCACGGCATTGTCTCGTCGATGTATTTGTTGCAGCGTTTGAAGAGTACGAAAATCTCTGTGATCGCATCTGCCACACGCAGCTCGTCCATCTTAGCTTCCACTCTTTTTGGCGTATCCTCTGTGATTGCTTTCAGATCCGCATCAACTGCTTTGTCTTCTTCTGTCTCAGCAACACCTTTATTCGTCACCGTTCCGCCAAAGTATTTATTTGTCATAGAAATGGTTCTGTTGACCAGATTTCCAAGTGTATTTGCCAGATCGGAATTCATACGCTCTACCATAAGCTCCCAGGAAATAACTCCGTCATTCTCAAATGGCATCTCATGAAGTACGAAGTAACGTACTGCGTCAACTCCGAAGAAATCTACCAATTCATCAGCATACAATACATTTCCCTTGGATTTACTCATCTTACCATCGCCCTGCAGAAGCCATGGATGTCCAAATACTTGTTTTGGAAGTGGAAGATCCAGTGCCATCAGGAAGATTGGCCAGTAAATGGTGTGGAAACGGATAATATCCTTTCCGATCAAATGTAAATCTGCAGGCCAGTTTTTCTTGAACTGCTCTGTGCTGTTTCCATCACAATCGTATCCGATTCCTGTGATGTAGTTTGTCAAGGCATCCAGCCATACATACACAACATGCTTTGGATCAAAGTCAACCGGAATTCCCCATGTGAAGGATGTTCTGGACACGCACAGATCCTGAAGACCTGGAAGAAGGAAATTGTTCATCATCTCATTTTTACGAGATACAGGCTGAATAAATTCCGGATGCGTGTTGATATAATCGATCAGACGGTCAGCGTATTTGCTCATTCTGAAGAAATATGCTTCTTCCTTCGCTGGTTTACATTCGCGTCCACAATCCGGACATTTTCCATCTACTAACTGAGACTCTGTCCAAAAGGACTCACAAGGAGTACAGTACATTCCCTCGTATGAACTCTTATAAATGTCTCCCTGATCGTACAGTCTTTTGAAAATTTTCTTGACCTGTGCTTCATGATCCTCATCAGTCGTACGGATAAATTTATCATAGGAAGTATTCATTAAATCCCAGATTTTCTTAATCTCTCTCGCTGCATTGTCAACGAACTGTTTTGGTGTAATACCTGCCTCGTCCGCTTTCAGTTCAATTTTCTGACCATGTTCGTCAGTTCCTGTCTGGAAAAATACATCGTATCCCTGACTTCTTTTGTATCTTGCAATTGCATCTGCAAGAACGACCTCATAAGTATTACCAATATGCGGTTTGCCTGATGCATAAGCAATCGCTGTAGTAATATAATACTTTCCTTTGTTGCATTTCTCACACATATTCTTCTCTCCTTCTATAATCTTAATTTTTCATTATTTAATGATAATTTTTTTCACATCCTGCCGGTGGCCTTTTGTATAGGTAGGAAATGCAATTTCCTACCTATACAAAAAAACCGCCTTCTCATACTGAGAAGGCGGGATATTCCGCGTTACCACTTCTTTTCGCTCTATCCTCACGGATCAGAACCTCATCGAGTGCCATCTACACTCTTTCGCTGTAATGGGCGAATCCCATTAAGTGCTAAATCTCTGACCTGTCTGCCACTCTTCACACTCACTGCTCCAAAGCCATCTTCCGCTTGTTCCAATCCGCCCTTCTCAGCTTAACCGGGGCTTCTCTGTAGAATCTTTCCAACCGTACTCTCTTTTTCCACGCATTTTCTGTTTCATTTTTAATATTCAGCAATTCCCATGAATCATTCTGGTTATCTTATGAATATTTACATCTCTTCTATAATAGATATAAAAGAATTTCAACGTAAAAATCGTAGCACAGTAAGGACTGGCATGTCAAGCCTTTTATATCGCTTTCCTATGACTAGCTATAAACTCAGCTATTAAACTCAGCTATTAAACTAGCTATTAGATACTTTGTTTTGTCTAATTTATTCGCCTGGGAACATAGTTGCTTCCAGTGTCTCCATCTCCGATTCTTCGATTCCGTATGCCCCATCCTTGTCCGCTGTTACGTGAACTTCCAATGTCGTCTCATCACCGTAAGAGTTTGCTTCAATCGCACGGTTCAAGCTCTCAACTAAAATATCCATAAGCACATCTGTCTGTGTCGGATCTTTTCCCTGATCTGCATACTCTGTTGCAATATCATTTATATAATTGGAAGAATTACTGAATACATCTGATGGCTTGATCACTACAGTTACTACATAGCTGTCATCATCCTGTTTCTTGGCATCTTTTACTGTGAAATCTGCCAGATCATAGGCCTTATCAGCTACCTCTATGTATTTATCCATCATCTCATCACTAACGTCCATTCCTGAAAATGCGCTCTCGATCTGAGTTCTCATACCTTCTGTCACTTCTTTTTTCGCATCACTCTCAGAAATTCCACGGTATTCGGCATATTTATCATACTGCGCATGATAATTTGCATCTAATACCGATTTTGTATATCCTGCTGCATCAAAATCTTTGCCACATGCAGTCAGCCCCATACACATCAGTACCGCCATCCCCAAAGCCAATACTCTTTTCATTCTCTTCATACCTTTTTCCTCCTTGTTTTGAGTTTTTTTCAAATCTATTCTATGCTCAGTCTAACATACCCCTATAAAACCCGCAACTACTTAAACCTCTTTTTTATCCTCTCAGGAACATCATGCCCTCTTCCGTAAGTTCCAGATAATCCGGCATTCCTTTCTCTCCGATTTTTTCCAGCTTTTTTCTCTGAAGAAACCAGCAGATCGTCTGTTTATTCTGATTTTCTTCCCCCTCCGGGTAAAGGTAATAATTTCTTTCAAAAGGAAGTGCTGCCTCACTTTCAACATTTATCTTCAGACAGTTCTCCTTTCGCTTTCCCCACACCGGCACAAAATCATGAGCCCGATACCCAAACCAGGTTGCCTGTTCATCAATCTCCTGATTCGTATGTAATGTAATTCCCCAGTCAAGGATCTCTGCCGTATGTGCATCTACACGTTTTATTCTGGAAAAGTTCTTACAGCCGGTCAGTTTTGCAGCCTCTTTATATACAGGCTTCGCAAATATTTCTTTCGTTTCTCCATAAATGACCGGTTTCCCCTGATCCATGATCAACAGTTCCTCGCTGAAACGATAAATTTCGTCTCTGCTGTGCGATACCATAATAACAGTTCCTTCATAATCCTTCAGCATCTCGATCAGTTCCTGCTGAAGCCGGTCTTTTAAAAATACGTCCAATGCGGAAAATGGCTCATCCAACAGAATGACATCCGGCTCATACGCCATGATCCTCGCCAGTGCAACTCTTTGCTGCTGCCCACCGGAAAGCTGTCCCGGCAACCGGTCAGCAAGTCCTGTCAGCTCAAATTTTTCAATCATTTCCTGTACTTTTTTTTGCTTTTCTTCCTTGCTGCCTTTCAGACCTGCCGCAATATTTTTTGCAACTGTCATAGTTGGAAACAACGCATAATTCTGAAAGAGATATCCGACATTTCTTTTCTGTGGTTTTAAATCCACTTTATTGGCCGAATCAAACAGCACCTTATCATCAATCTGTATCATTCCAAAATCCGGTGTCTCAATCCCCGCGATACTCTTAAGCGTCATGCTTTTTCCACAACCAGATGCTCCCAGAATCCCGATTCGTTTCGATTCTGTCTGAAAATGTATATCAAGACTGAATTCTCCCAGTTTTCTCTTAATATCTACTTTAATTCCCATTTTTTATCCTTCCCGCATCTTTCCACAATTTCCCGTACAATCCCATGCATTCTCCATCCACAATTTCTTTTTGTCGTATGCCTGGCAACTCAAACAACATACAGAAGATGCAGTATGTTGTTTAACCGGATCTACCAGCGTTTGATATTCTTCATCTTTGTGCCGGATATAAAATTCATGGAAAAGATTACAAGAAATGCGATGAGAATAACGATCACTACCCATACTCCCGCTGTTGCATAATCTCCATCCTGAATGACCATAGCAATTTTCTGAGAAATTGTTCCCGTCTTTCCGGGAATATTTCCAGCCAGCATAGATGTTGCTCCGTACTCTCCAAGGGCTCTTGCAAATGTAAGAATGGTTCCGGATGCAATTCCAGGTCCTGCACTTGGAATCACAACTTTCCAGAAAATCCGGATGTCAGACATACCAAGTGTGCGACCTGCATAAATCAGATTGACATCTAACTGTTCAAAAGCAGCTCTTGCATTACGATACATTAGCGGAAATGCGATAACGGTTGCTGCAATAATACAACCAAGCCATGACTGCACGACCTTAATATCAAATGTCTCATACAAAAAAATTCCAAATGGTCTTCTTTTACTAAAGATCAAAAGCAGGAAGAAACCTGCGACAGTCGGTGGCAGTACCATCGGCAGTGTCAGTATTCCATCAATGACCGCTTTCTTGCCCGGTGTTGTCTTTACCACTTTTCTCGCCGCATAAATTCCTAAAAAAAATGATATAAAAGTCGCCACGATTCCTGTTTTTAATGATATAAAAAGCGGGCTCCAGTCCAGATTTTTAATAATCGATTCCATTGCATCCATCTATATTCCTCCTCCGACTTCAAGAATGTCCCTGACCTGTTTTGAGACAGGAACGGGACTTTTTTTGCTTTTTTAATTCCCAGTCAACTTTTTGCTGGCTTAGGAAAGATATTTCTTACTCTACATCTGTATCAAAGTAGTATTTCTGAAAAATTGTTTTTGCTTTATCAGATGTTACAAAATCGATGAAATCTTTTGCTTCTGAGACTTCTGCATCACTTGCTTCGTCATTTTTAACCTGAGCGATCGGGTAGATTACATTTCCTGTAAGATCATAGCTTACTGTCTGAAGGATATTAAGCTCATCCTCATATCCATATGTATCAGAATAGTATGTTGTACCAACTTCACAAGATCCCTCTACAACTGCTGCCAATACTTTACTTACGTTATCCTGCTCGCTGATCTCAACTCCGCCAAGTTTCTCGGAGATTGTCTCTGTAGGAATTGTGGATACATCATCAACTTTTTCAAGAATTCCAAGGTTTACAAGTGCCTGTCTTGTATATTTTCCAACCGGTACGCTTCCACCTGCAAGAGCGATACTGGAAGCATCTTTTAAAGTCTCAAGTCCGGTAACTTTTGTTCCACTGTCTTTACGTGTTACAACTACGACCTGGTTGTTTACAACATTCTTACGTGTTCCGTCAACTACAAGTCCGTCTGTCTTCTCCAACTGATCCATCTGTTTCTGAGCTGCTGAAAAGAATACATCACACGCATATCCTTCCTCGATCTGTGTAAGCAGTGTTCCTGAACTATCTGCATTAAATGTAATCTTCACATTTGGATGATCTTTCTGATACTCTGTTGCGACTTCATCCATAACTTTGCTCAAGCTGGCGGCAATAAATACCTGAAGCTCTACATCTTCTGCATCATCAGCCTTCGCCTCTGTTTTTGTCTCCTCTTTTTTGTCATCTTTGCTGTCGGATTTACTTCCGCATGCTACAAGTCCTAATACCATAAACATTGCAAGTAATGTTGCTAATACTCTTTTTTTCATCTCGTTTCTCCCTCTTTTGGATTATCATAATGACTGTTTTTGAAAATGCGATTCGTTTTACAAAAACAATCGGTGTTATAAATAATATAGCGGTCGTTTATGCGTGTTTACACATTTTCATGTCTGCTCTCACATGCAACCGCTATTATTATCCTCACTGATATCATGAATTATCAGCTATTTCCACATTCACCATCTGTGCCACGCAAAATTCCAAGTCCATGTCCCAGATGTGGCAATACATACTCCAGACTCTCTTTTACAGCCTTCGGGCTTCCCGGAAGATTAACGATCAACGTCTTTTTTCGAATTCCGGATACAGCCCGGCTTAGCATTGCTCTTCCGGTAATAGAAAGTGAATACTGACGGATTGCATCTGCAATTCCCATCGCCATGCGGTCACAGACTGCCTGTGTTGCCTCTGGTGTCACATCTCTTTCTGCAAATCCGGTCCCACCTGTCGTAAAGATCACATTGACCTGTCTCTGGTCTGCCAGTCTCATAAGCTGATGCTTCAAAGGCTGCTCTCCGTCCGGAAGCAGTAATGTCTCTATCACGTCATATCCTTCCTTCATAAGCATCTCCTGAATCAATGGACCACTCTTATCCTCCCGCTCTCCTGCAGCACCTTTATCACTCAAAGTAATAACCGCCGCCGTAAACGGACGATCTTTTTCTAATGGAAGCATTGTAATCTCATCACCAGCCTTAATCTCGCCACCTTTCAGAACCCTTGTGAACACACCTTCTCTTGGCATGATACAGTCACCCATAACCTTGTAAATCGCACAGTGGCTATGGCATTCCTTTCCAATCTGCGTCAATTCCAAAATTGCTTCTCCAATCTGAAATTTCGTTCCTACCGGGACTTTACTCAGATCAAACCCTTCCACAACAAGATTCTCTCCGAATGCTCCAAAGTCTACGTCCGCACCTTTCTCTCGAAATGCTTCAATCTTTTCAAATGAAAGCATACTCACCTGACGGTGCCATTTACCCACATGGGCATCTCCTTCAATTCCCCATTCTTCCACCAGTCTTGCAGACTCAATCGGTTTTTTCTGAGTTCCTTTTTTCTCACTAATACAAATTGCTAATATCTTTCCCACAGCTCTATCCCCCAATTTGACTCATTTTCTTATCTTCTGTAATTTCACTTAAATTTTCAAAACGGTGGCTTTTTGGCTTTAACTGAATTGCCTCCGTGATTGCCTGATACAAATATTCCAATGTTTCTTGATCTGCCATTGTTGTTCTGCATCTCTGCGACTTTTCATGCCTGTCAAAAATATCCTTCAGCTCCACGCCTTTTCCATAGCACAGACAAGGTTTTAAACACCCTTGCGCCGTCATGCGTATCCGGTTACAATACTGACAGAATTTTCCATGAAGTGCACTGATAAATCCTACACTTCCCTGACCTCCCGGAAGCTTCACATAAACTGCCGGTCCATTTCCATGAATCTGTCGATCTTCCTGAATATCAGGATATTGTTTCTTTAACTCTTCCAAAATGTCTTCATTGTAAATCGTCTCAAACTTTTTTCCAAGCCCAATCGGCATCATCTCAATAAAACGTACATCCAGTTTTTTCTCCAGCGTCAATCTTACAAGTGCCAGAAATTCATCCTCATTCATGCCTTTTTGAAGTACACTGTTGATTTTCACCGGGATTCCGGCATCTACTGCCTGATCCACACTTTCCAGCACCCTGAAAAGTTCGTCCCGTCCGGTAATTACCTGATAACGTTCCCGGTCCAGTGTATCCAGACTAATATTCACCGCATCCAGCCCATTTTTCAATAGTTCTGGCAAATATTTTGACAGCAGGACACCATTCGTAGTCATTGTTACCTGCTCTACTCTCGGAATCTTCTTAATCTTTCCAATCAATTCCGGACACCCCAGTCTTACCAGCGGTTCTCCTCCTGTAATTTTGAATTTACGGATTCCGGCCTTTGCAGCCGCCTGACAGACCATCTCAATTTCTTCGTAAGAAAGAATGTTCTTCATCGGAACTAATTCTACTCCTTCCGGCATACAATACCGACACCGGAGATTACACCGATCCGTAATGGAAATTCTCATATAATCTATTATTCTTCCATACTGATCCTTCATAAATCTTTAAACTTCCTCCAACAATACCTTTACTTTACCACCACACACCATGCCTTCTTTCTCGGCATCTTCACCAGTCATATCCACATGCACGATTTGTGGCGCTTTTGCACATCCTCGCAGTATTAATAACGCTTTGCTGACAATCGCGGCTTCAATACAGCCGCCCCCAATAGTGTCTACACATCGTCCGTCTTCCATTATCAACATCTTCGTTCCAATACTTCTTGGCGCACTTCCTTTTCGTTCGACTATCGTCGCCAATATCTTTTTCTGATCCTCACATTTCACGATTGCATCCCGGATTTCATTCGAATAACCGGCTCCTCGTTTATCCTGATTCTTGACCTGTATAATTTCTGCCATAACGGATATTGCGATTTCTTCCGGTGTCTCCGCCTTTATATCCAGGCCGATTGGAGAATGTAACTGACTGATCACCTGTGGATCGGCTCCATTTTCAAGGACACTATGTTTTACCTGTGCCACTCTTCTGCGGCTTCCCATCATTCCAATGTACGCATGTGGTTTTCTTACAATACTTTCCAGACAGATCCGATCATACACATGTCCGCGGGTAACGATTACAAAAAACGTATCTGAATCACCGGGAATCTGTTCCAGTCCCGCTTCAAATGTGTCACAAATAACTTTGTCTGCTCCTGCTCTTCTGGCGTTATCTGCAAATTTCGGTCTGTCTTCCAGTACTGTTACATAACATCCAATCTGTCTGCCAAGCTGAATAATCGGCATGGAAACATGTCCCCCACCACAGATCACGATTTTCTTCTGTCCACCTACAACTTCACCAAATATTTTTTCGCCATCAACAAGCGCTATACCATTTACTTCTACCTGCTCTATCTGCTGGTCATGCTGTTCTAAAAATCCCCCTGCAACAGATGCCCATACCAGCTTTCCATTCGATACAAGCGCTTTTTCCCCAAGTGCCTCTCCTGTCAGTCCTGTCAAAACGATATTTTTGCTCTCCGGCTGCAGTTGTTTTAATTTTTGTAAGAATTCCCACATCTGCACTCACCTACTTTCCAAATCCGCAATTCGGGAAAGTACAGACCGGACAATTCAAGCATAAGCCGCCTTCTCCCAGTGTATCAATATCTGCTTTTTTCAGAATCTCTCCAGCCACGATCCGTGGCAGAACTAAATCAAAAATAGTCCGTTTCGCATACATAACGCATCCCGGAAGACCAATGACTGGTCTTTTTTTCTCTCCATAGTAGGACAACAAGAACATGGCTCCCGGAAGTACAGGTGCTCCGTAAGTTACGATCTCAGCACCTGTATTCTTAATCGCAAGCGGAGTACGGTCATCTGGATCCACACTCATTCCTCCTGTACAAAGTACCATATCCACCCCTTCATCCAAAAATTTCTGAATAGCCGCTGTAATATGTTCATGGTTATCATCACTTACTACATGCCCGACGACCTCTGCTCCATATTCTTTCAATTTTTCGATAATAACCGGTGTAAATGTATCTTTGATCCTTCCGTAAAATACTTCGTTTCCAGTATTTACAATTGCAGCTTTCATCTTTTTAAATGGAATCAGCTCAAAAATCGGTTCTTCACCAGCTAATTTTTTTGCACGCTCCATTTTTTCTTTTTCAATAACAAGAGGAATAATCCTTGTCCCGGCAATCTTATCGCCCTTTTTTACCGGAAAGTTTCCATGACGACAGGCAATCATCATTTCACCAAGCGCATTTACTGCATTCAATCGCTCTGTATCAACCTTTAAAAGACCGTCACACTCCGCGATCAGTTCAATTTTTCCTTCTTTGATTTCCGATGGGGTCATGTGCTCATTTGCACACATATCATACAAGATCTTAGCCGCATCATTTTCATGAAGCATATTCTCATTATTCTCCCAAATGTAAATGTGATCTTTTCCCACACTTAAAAGTACCGGTATGTCTTCCTCTGTAATAATATGGCCTTTTCGAAATACGGCATCCTTCGTAACGCCTTTGATAATTTGTGTGATGTCATGGCACAATACCTGCCCCACTGCATCTTCCGTTCGCATTAATTTCATTTTATCCATTCCCTTCGAATATTTTTTCAAAACTATTCGCAGTTTAAAAAAATATTTTTATAACATTTCTCAGTTATTTTAATATCAATTTTTTTGATATTAAAATAGGGATTTTTCACCTTTTATCTAAGGTAAACAAAATCCCCTATAATTTCGCTCAAATTTATATAATATATTATAACAAAACAGGTTTTTTTGTCAACCAATTCGTCATATTCTTCAGTCATTCAAAATTCACAAATTCTTTTATCCTGTCCCTCGCATCATTTCTTATAGGATATGTTTTTCTCCATTGAAATGCTCCATGATTGCTTCCAGCACCCCGCCACCGATTGCTCTGGCTTTATCCGAAATTGTATAGCAATATTCTTCCTTACATCTGGCATCAATATCTCCACACTTCATGCCAATTGTAACATTTACCCCTGGCTGCAGCATTCCCCGGACAATACCACTCATCAACGCTCGGACAGATTTTCCACCGCTATAAGCAACAATCTGATCTTTTTCCACATAATCACCGATTTTAACCACAGGCTCATAAAGTCCGTCTGCCGATGCACGGATGATCCTTTCAATAGAATATCCTCCTATTTCTGCCGGGATTCCTGTATTCGGAATTGCACAGCCTTCATGGATCACTTTACCAAGATTATGTCCTCTCATAGTCTCCACTACTACGTGGCAGTCTTTTCCAACGGTAAATCCAGGTCCGACCCCAATTACAAATTCAGCAGCGTCTATCGTTGTTCCAAGATTTTTTTTTGCCAGTATTGCATCTACAACTACATCTGCCTTATACTCTTTCAGATACTTAAGTCCTGGATCCACAAGAAGCGGTATATACCCCTTTTTTATTCTATCATCTATCTGTTCCGGTCCGTCAGTCAGTTTCGCAGTAACATGTTCTACTTCTGCATTTCCTTCATACACTGCTCTAGAAAATGCAATTGTCCGTCGTACAGTCAATGGAACTTTCGTCTCTGTCATAATAATTTCAAATCCGCATTTATATAGGCGATATGCAATTCCTGTAGCCAGATCTCCTGCTCCTCTTATTAAAATTCTCATGCGCCAGTCTTCTTTCCCTTTTTGTTATTAGCTGCTCGTCCCCTGTAGAAGTGCTTTTAACTTAATTCCAGAATTTAATTAAAATAATTCACCATCTTGAAAAACATCTTTATAAATATCCTGAGCTGCCGCTTCAACGCGTTCCCTGTAAAGTTCATATTTTTCAAGAAGCATATGCCCACGCTCAGTTATATAGGCTTCGCCACCATTCTTTCCACCGCTCATGCGCTCCACGATCTTCCAGCCAGTCTCTTCCTCCGCTGTATGGATGAGCTTCCAGCCTTTACTGTAAGACATACCGGTCTTTGCGCAGGCCTCCCGCACAGAACCCAGACGATCGATCTGAGTCAGAAGTGTTACAACACCCGGTCCAAAAAAAGAACGATTCACTGCAAGACTTACTTTCACATGACCTCGTATCTGCTTCTCTGCAAATATCTGCCGTCTTTCTTCATATTCCCGTGCCGATGTCACCTTCACAAGAATCCCTTCATTCTCAACCTCTATATGCGCGATCCGATAACCGAACTGCTTCCAGAAAGCCGCCACACCGGTACTTCTGACTGTTCCTTCTGCCATCTCTGCACTCTCTTCAATCTGTTGTTCCAGTTTTTTGCAGATATTTCTTGCGCATGCCTGACTGGTACAGATTAAGTCGCCAAACATACCTCCATATACTGCACCAAGCAATTCTGCCTGACGCTTCTGCATCATTACCAATATATCCGGTTGAAAAAAAGGAAAACGAATATCTCCGACAAAAATACGTTCGCATGTATCCGATAGATAAGAAAGTCCCTTCAGAACTGCTAATTCAAAGGAATCCGACTCTATATCCAAAAATGTAACCCCGCGGCGGTGCAATGTCTGCTCTATCTTATCTGCCATTCCATCCCGTGTGACCAGAGCAATGTCTGCCACACCCGCACGTTGATAGCTTACAATCATCTGTTCGAAAATGGTCGGTCTCTTCATCTCAAGAAACTTTTCCATCTCCTCATCTGGTATCCCGATTCCGGCCACCAATATTACTGCGCCTAACTTCATCTGTCCCACCATTTCTAATATGTAATAAAATTATTATAGCAATAACCTCTTATTTGTCAACGAATTTAGCTCTCCCCTAACTTCCCTAGTTCTGGCAAGGCCTTGCTTTCTGACCGTTAATCTTTTCGTTTCTGATCTCACCACTTTTTCCGCCACTTTTATGACAAAGATAAATCTCTCCGATTTCCATAGATTTATCGATGGCTTTACACATATCATATACAGTAAGAAGTGCCACACTGACACCTGTGAGGGCTTCCATCTCCACGCCTGTCTTCCCAGTCACTTTTACTGTACAATAACAGTCAATTGCACATTCCTCTGGTTTCATCTCGAAATTCACACGGCATTTTGTGATTGGAAGAATATGGCACATCGGAATCAGTTCGGAAGTTCTCTTTGCACCCATAATTCCGGCAGTTGTTGCCACTCCGAGCACGTCCCCCTTTCCGACTGTTCCGGCTTCAATCGCATCGTAGACTTCCTTGCTCACCAGGATACGTCCTTTTGCCGTAGCCTCCCGGACTGTGTCATTTTTCTCCGTAACATCGACCATGATTGCTTTTCCATTTTCATCAAAATGTGTTAGCTGCATTTTCTAACTCCTTTCAAATGTGATTTTCTGCAAATTCACTACACATTTTACAAAAATCACTTTTTTTCAAGAATGCCTGATTTTTTCTATGTCATGTATTCCATGATAACACATTTTCTCCGAACTCTGTTCATAAATATTATAGAAAGGCACTGAAAGGATTCTTTGTATGTCTCTTTATAAAAAACGGCACTTTCTATTGGTTGGTTTTATGTCCGGCCTGCTGATTTTTACGCTGCTTCTAAGTGCGATTGTTGGTGGAAATTCAGCTTTGAATATGAATTCCCGCTTCGACCGATACGTGGAGGAACTATTTAGGCAGGAGGTGTCTGCGAATACGATCACGCTTCATTACACAGTAAAAGATCCGGAATCTTATGGAATTCAAAATCCACCTGTCTCTTGTGGATACGCCGGAACAGACTCGGCGCTTATATGTGCTTCTGCGGAAAATGCTCTTGCAAGCCTTCATCAGTTCAAACGGAACAAGCTGTCTGATTATAATAAGCTGACTTACGACATTCTTGAACACTCTTACACCTCTTCTTTGGAAATGGGGCCTTATCTTTTATATGAAGAACCTCTCACACCACTTACCGGTACTCAGGCACAGCTTCCTATTCTTCTGTCAGAATATCGTTTTTATAATACTGATGATATTGACACTTACCTGAAACTTCTGACTACCATTCCCGATTATTTCCAATCTATTCTCACATTTGAGAAAGCAAAAAGCAACGCCGGACTTTTCATGGCTTCCTACGTCGCCGACGACATTATCACGGAATGTCAGACATTTGCCACCATGAAAAATAACTATCTTTATGCCACATTTGATTCTAAAATTGACGCTTTGAATTTGCCTGCTGCAACTTCTGAAGATTATAAGAAACAAAATCGTGACGCCGTTTTAAATTACGTTCTTCCGGCGTTCACTTTTCTTAGTGACGGACTCCAAAATCTTCGTGATACCGGAAACAACAAACGGGGACTCTGTTATCTTCCTGATGGGAAAAAATATTATGAACTCTCAGTAAAAGAACAGACCGGTTCTGCCAGAACCATTCCACAGCTTCAGAAACTTGCACAAAGACAAATTCAAAGTGACCTGCTAACGATGCAGAAATTATTAAACAATTCCAGTTCCCATAAGAACTCTGAAGCTCATTCTGGCTCTGTACAAGGTACCACGCCGGGAGCAGCTTCTGATTTATTCAAAGGTCACGGTACCGAATTTTCTTCTGATGATCCGGTCAACATTTTAAATACGCTGCAAGATAAAATATCCGGCTCATTCCCAAAACCTCCAAAAGTTTCTTTCGAAATAAAATATGTTCAGGAAGCTATGGAAGAATATTTAAGTCCTGCTTTTTACATGATTCCGCCAATTGATAACAGTGGCGAAAACGTCATCTATATTAATCCCGGACACATTTCTGATGACCTGACTCTCTTTACAACTCTGGCACACGAAGGTTATCCGGGGCATTTATATCAGACGGTCTACTACTCCGCCACCAAACACCCTCCGATTCGAGATCTTCTGTCATTTGGCGGATATACCGAAGGTTGGGCTACATATTGTGAAATGCTGAGTTATTACTATTCCCCGCTTTCTCATGATATGGCAACACTTCTCCAACATAATGCCTCCGTCATTCTCGGACTTTACGCCCTCGCCGATATGGGCATCCACTATGACGGCTGGACTCTTGCTGAAACAGTTGCCTTTTTCCGAACCTATGGAATCACGAATGAAAAGACAATCGAGGACATTTTTGATCTGATTGTCGCAGATCCCGGCAATTATCTCAAATATTACATCGGATACGTGGAATTTCTGGAATTAAAGAAACTGGCAATAAAAACCTGGGGAGATGATTTTACCCAGAATCAGTTCCACCAATGCATCCTCGATACTGGACCGGCGCCATTTGAAATTCTACAGAAGCAAATTAAAAATGCGTATTAGCGGAAGAGTTTCAGGGGAAAGTTTCAAGGGAAGATTTGACTCATACGAGTCAAATCTTCCCCTCTATCATATCCAGATATTCTCCTTTATCGATATGCATCATACTTACCTGATTCTGATATCTTCTAAATCCGTACACACTGTCCACATTTCGGATCAAGGACTGCAGCCGCTCGTCCGGTACGCACACGATCAACTGCAATTCCAGTTCTCTTGCGTAGTGCAAGCAGACTTCACTTCGTTCTTTGTCCATTTTGGAAAATGCTTCATCCAAAAGTACCAGTCTTATCTTGGAATCGCGGTTTGTCTGCTGCATATAAAGCATTGCAAATCCTGCCAGAAGTGCCACATATTTCGGGTTCTGTCCTTCTCCTCCGGAATCACGCCCTGCCATGTCATCGACCGCATTTTTCTTCACATTTCCATCTTCATCTTCCACTCGTTCGTACATACTGAAGGTCAGATAATTCCGGTAATCCACGTACTGCTCCATCTGCTGACGGTGCTGGCTTAAGGACTTGGCATCTTCGTCTTTCGGAGGCATGAATTTCTCTGTCAGGCGCAGGATCTGTTGCTCGTACTTCTGATAAAATGTGTCTTCGCCAAGCGTGATCTGTCCGTCGAAACCATCATCGTCCAGCACTTTGCTATCCAATTCCGGTGCCATCAGCATCTCATAGAACTGTCCATTTTCATTTTCTGCCGGAAGAATATCAATCTGGTAAATACTGTCAGAGAATTTAATCTTTGCCAGCATACGGTTGATTTCTTTCCTGTGACGGTATGCCGCTTTGATTTCACCGTGGATCGTCGCGATTACATTTTCACGAAGCGTATGGTAGATCAAATCATACTGTTTCTGAAATTCATCTTTATACTTCGGCTCAAAGTCCTGTCTGCATTGATTCAAAATCCTGTCATAAGAAACATTTTCGTGTTCTACACCTGTCAGTCCATAGGATGGATATGCCTGATTGAACTGATTTCTCGCACGGGTCAGAAGATCGCGTACTTCCTCTTCCTGCTTCATCAGATCTTCAGATTCTTTGCTCTTCTTACGTCGGTACGTCTGCTCGGATTGTATCTTTAACGCTTCCTGGACTTCGGTCTGCAGTTCTTCATTCAGCACAAATCCCTGCATCAGGAAATCCATACGATTCTGGAAATTCACGATATCCTGCTCTGCCTGTCCCTGTGTCTTGGCAAAGCCCAGTACTTCTTTCTGAAGCTGTTCAGATATCTTCTCAATTTCCCGGATTTTTACTTCTAATTCTGTCTTCTGCTGATTGAGTTCCGCAGTTCTGCTTCCTTCACGAAGCTCTCTCAGTTCCTTCTCCAGCTGATCCTGTTTCTCGTAAAATGTCTGCAGTTCTTCGCCTGCCCCGGCCAAATGCAGAATCTGATCTGTGCTTTGGTTCAGCCGCTCAAATCCCTGGGCTGCTTTCAGACTTTGCTGCATCTGCTGATCTTGCAATATTTCTTCACTCAGCTTCAGAACCTCATCTTCCATTTCACGAAGCTTTGCCTTAGAAACCTTCGTTCCAATGCAGGCATATTTTTCGTAATCATTTTTCTTCAAATGACGGAAAATGTAATTATTATAAGAATAACAGTCGGCTGTCACACCATTTCCGGAAGCACGGAGTTCCTCCTCTGTCTCGCATTTGGCAATTCTTCCGAGATAACGGCGCAGGCACTGGTCCACGTATGGTTCTTCTGCATGAACAGCCTCATAGATCGAATTGTCATGAACTTTTGGCTCGGACTTCACAATTGCGGCCGTATCTAACAGATCTACTTCATCAATCCCACCAAGATATTGAAGCTTACGAAATACTTTCGCTGCATCAAGGGCGTACTCCGGTGCGGTCACAAGACTGTGTTTCACACGCCCCATACGACCTTCAATCGCATTTTTCCACTTCTCATCTGTAATATCAAAAAGGTCTGCGAAAATGTTGACGTGAATGGTTCTTCCATATTGTGTGCTCAGACGGTTCTGTAACTCCTGCCTTGCCTGTTTCAACTCTTTTCGGTACGGTTTGCGGTCGTTTTTCAGATCCTCCACCATTTCCTTTTTCTCTTTCAAATCCTTGCGGTTCTGACTGATTCTTGTACCGATTTCATCAACTTCTTCATTAATGCTCTCCAGCGCGTCACTTAGTTGTTTCTTTAGCTTCTCAATTGCTTCCTTTGAAACATTTCCCGACTTGATCTCATCAATCCTCTGAAGTGCCGGATTGCTCACATAGGCACTGATCTCTTCATCTTCCTCCCAGCGGGCAAGTCCTTTTACAACCTCGCGCCACTGCTCACTGTTGCGGGCCAGAAGCTTGATGGTCTCCTTAAGACTCTTCAGCTCCTTCTCCTTCTGACCATAATCACTGGATTTTAGTTCCGCTTCTACCTCAACAAGTGCGTTCGTAAGCTGTGTCTTTTTCTCATTATTCTCATTCTGCTGTTTTTCTCTGGCACGAATCTTCTCATTGATATCCATAAGATCCTGACTTCTCGCCTCAATCTTCGTCTTGAAGCTTTCAATATCAATATATTTTAACACCTGTTCCACATGGATCTTATCCGCACGCGTCGTCTGAAGTGCCAGATTCTGCCGGCTGATCTCATCCAGAAGATGGATCCGATTCTCCAGGTCTTCCACACGCTCTTTGATCTCACGGTACGCACCAAGCTGGTCACTGATGGTCGAAACCGTGTCCTCCTTACTCTTCGGGAACATATAATCACGGATAAACTGACCCGTTCCATTTGTCATGCGAAGGGCAATCGCACTCTTTTCCATGGTCATCATGCGCCCCGGCTCCACATATCCAAAGATCACATCATAAACCGTTTTCAGATATGCCTCTTTTGACGGATAAAGGCGATTCACATCACCTCGTCCACGATTGTCCGAAGATTCCACCCGCTTTTCCACAAGCTTTCTGAGTCCTGCAATTGTATATGGCACATCTTTCTCCGTCAGATACTCGTCCTCCGGAATTTTCCCGGAATGGCTGAAAAATGTATACTTTCGGATATCAGTATCATTTTTTCCAACTTCGAATGCAACACCGATACAAGTGCTCACCTTCGTTCCGGTGTCAAATATCTCCAGTACGATCTGAGAGCAGAAGTCCTGTCCATCACGATTGTAAGAGCCGTCTTTCTGCGCACCTCGCAGGTAACTGAGCACACTTCGGCGGTTCTTCGCATCGTCCGCCGCCTTATTTAGAAATGTAGCAGAAATACTTCCGTACAGAACGACTTGAATGGCATCCATAACTGTTGATTTTCCAGAGCCACTCTTACCACTGAACAGATTCACATACTCATGGAACTCCATGACCTTGTGGCTGACACCGCCCCAATTATTCATCAGCATTCTTGTAAATATCTTCTTCGCCTGCTTCAACTTCTGCACCGCCTTCCTCATCAACATATTCTTTCATCAATGCCTGAATATCTACACCACTGCAATACAGATTAATTGTGCTGTAAATGTAAATCTTCGTCTGATCTTCTACGTTCTGAATCGCGCCCGGCACCTCGATGATCTGATGCTTGCTCATAACATACAGCGCGTCTTTCCACTCTGCCATAGTCAGCTTCTCATTGATCAGATTCGTGTTCTTTCCATACTCACGGATCTCCGCCAGATTCGTCACTGTCGCATTCAGACCTTCGCCGAGAATCTTATCCCGATAGATTATTTTAATAAGAAGAATGATCTTCGTAGCCGTCACATTCAAACGTTCCACAGCCACGCCTTCCCCGGTCAGCCTGAAAATGTGTTCCTGTGGGTCGTGTACCAGTTCGCACCCAAGTACGGACAGATAGTCTTCTATAAATTTCCGGTGTCTCACACAGATTTCATAGTGAAGGTTATCCCTCGGCGTTAATGTGACCGGATCGTATTTTACTTGTAAAATGCATGTCTGCCGAAACAGCGCGGAAATGGTTTTCTTCAGATTCTCCGCCTCTGTCACAGACAATTCTTCCATATAATTTACCATATGTTTTCCCTTATCCTTGTCTTTCTTATTATGATGTTGGGGCACAAGCCCCCATCTATGATATTTACACCTGATGATTACTGAGATTTTTTAATCACAAGCTTAGAGAATCTCAGACCATTCTCGTTCTCAAGTTCTTCTCCGACCTCAATCTCTTCTGTTCCTTCCGCAACTTCCGTAGCATCCTGCCAAACAAGAAACAGCTTTTCCAGATCTTCCATGGATTTTACTGTGTCTTTCGTCACAATAAAGTTTCCATCCTGCTCGTTTTGTTTCCGGAACTCTCGGATTTCCTTCTGCGTGTAAAGCGGCTTCAGAACATACTCATTCATTTCTTCCGAATCTGCCTGTTCTGTTACCTCTGTCACCGCCTGCGGTACAAATGCTTCTTTTTTCCGGTCACGTCTCTGATACAGACTCTTTTCGTTCATCACACGGTATGGTTCGGTCAGCTTCATTTTCTGAGACAGCTTGTCCAAAATTTCATCACATTTTTCACTCTGAGTCAGAAGATTTACAAAGGCAATTGTCTGATCTTCCTCGACCGCGCCTTCCATCAAAATGTACCGGATTCTCGCAGCAGCCCGGCTTGCAAATACAGTCTTCTGCTCAATCAGCATATTGTATCTTCGCTCAATGGCATCGAACTCTCTGGAAATGCGGTACAACATTTCATTCGCTTCGTCACAGAGCTTCACTGCCCGCTCCAGGCGGTAACGCTGAATGCTCAGCTTATTCTGCACATTTCGTTCTTCAGACTTCTCCTGCTCCTCTCGCGCCAGCTGAACTTGAATATCCCGGAGCTTTTCCACAAAACCTTCGCGCCTTGTCTCATTTTCCCCAAGATTCTTCTCTATCAGCTCTTTGACCGCTTCCTTGTAACGATAAAAGCTGTCGGTTGTCGTCAAAATCGCATATTTCTGGCTGTCACTATTGTTGATTTCCTTTACAAGAACTTCCTGGATTCCTAAAAAACTTCGCTGGCTCGATAATTCATCAAAATATCCGCGCATTCCTTCCTGCATATTTGCCAGCATCTGAAGCAGGGATCTTGACGTATGCAGTGCACTTTTCAGGATATCATTATTCTTCTCCCGATCCGAACTATATGTATAAAGGTGACTGTACACTGCCAGCACACTCTCGCGCTCCTTGCTGTCCTCATCACTATAAAGATTACGGAACAACTCCACATACAACTGACTATACTCCGGGAAAGATACTACATAGCTGTTTAGCGTTTCGTCATAGTCACGTCTAAGCCATCCCCAGTCTTCAAAATGCCGTAAACTTATCATCGCCATGTTCGACCGCGTCAAAAGCTCCCCTTCCTCATCAAAACGCTCCTCACTCCAGTCTAACGTCATACGGGCAAGCTGCTCATTCATAATCGCCTGACACTCGCCCTCAGTCAACCCCAAAAGCGAATACGACTGGCTGCTCTCTTCGTAAACCGCCACAAGAAACTGCATATAGAATTCCATATATTTACTTCCGAATACCTTGTAAAAATCCTTCGGAATCCGACTGATCAGATTCATTCGTTCCTCCTTCACCCACAAACACACGGGATTTGCTCCTATTAGTATACCGAATTTTGCCCCTAAGAGCAACCTTTTGGGGACGTAGTTATTCTGCGTTTTCTACCGTAACTTTTCTATTTTACTACGCCCCCTAGTACTACGCTGGCCGCCAATCCGGCGAGTGTTGCCAGTAATGCTCCTGGCAGTGTGTATCTTGTTTTTGTTACTTTTGCGGTCATGAAGTAAACGCTCATAGTGTAAAATATTGTTTCTGTGCAGGACATGCTGATGGATGCCACAAGTCCCAGATAGGAATCTGTCCCGTACTCTTTGTAGACATCAAGGAGTAATCCTGTCGCTGCGGACGAGGAGAACATCTTTATTATCGTGAGTGGAACTAATTCGCCCGGAAATCCGATATATTGTGTAACTTTTCCAATCATTTGTGCCAGAAATTCCAGAAATCCGGATGCTCTTAGTACTCCGACTGCTACCATAAGCCCTACCATAGTCGGCATAATTTTGATAACAGTCAAAAATCCGTCCTTCGCTCCTTTTACAAATGTGTCATAAACTGGAATTTTCATTGTAATTCCGTAACAGATAATCCCGAATATCATGAGTGGTACAATAAAATCCGACAGGTAAAGAAATAGTTTCAATTCTTGAATTCTCCTTTTGCTTGCCCTATACTATCTGTTGTATATTATGCCGGTGGGATAAAATCCATACCGGCATCAGAAAGGAAGTTTCCGAAATTGAATCTTTTACATAAAAATAATACAAATGCTTTACCAAAAGCAAAATCTACGGACACTCATGACTTTGGTGAGGGCAGCATCTCTGGAAATATTCTGCGTCTTGCAATTCCTATGACGCTTGCGCAGCTCATTAATGTCCTTTACAACATTATTGACCGCATTTACATCGGTCATCTCCCAGACGTGTCCACCCAGGCGCTGACCGGAATCGGTCTGACTCTGCCGGTCATTACAATCATCACCGCTTTTACCAATCTGTTCGGTATGGGCGGCGCACCGCTTTTTTCTATGGCAAGAGGTGCCAGTGAACCTGCGCGCGCCCGGAAAATTCTCGGCAACTCCTTTTCCATGCTCCTGATTTCCGGCGGTATTCTCATGATTTTGTGCTACCTGTTCAAGCGCCCATTGCTTTACCTGTTCGGCGCCAGTGATATTACTTATCCTTATGCAAATGCATACATCAGCCTCTACCTTATCGGCACGCTTTTTGTCATGATCAGTCTTGGCATGAACAATTTTATCAACGCCCAGGGATTTGGAATGACCGGAATGCTCACCGTCTCCATCGGTGCTGTCCTGAACCTGATCCTTGACCCTCTTTTTATCTTCGTTCTCCATATGGGAGTCCGCGGAGCCGCTCTTGCGACCATCATTTCGCAAGGAATCTCTGCAATCTGGGTATTACATTTTCTGACCGGAAAGAAAGCAATCCTTACACTCTCACTTGCTTATATGAAACTGAACTTCCGATTAGTAAAGGAAATCTGTGCTCTTGGACTTGCCGGATTTATTATGGCGATTACAAATGGATCGGTACAGATTGTCTGTAACGCAACTCTTTCCAGATACGGTGGTGACCTGTACGTTGGAATCATGACCGTTATTAACTCCGTCCGGGAAATCATTACCATGCCGGTCACCGGTCTTACAAGTGGTGCGCAGCCTGTCATGAGCTTTAACTATGGTGCTAGAAGACATGCGCGTGTAAAATCAGCAATCAAATTTACAACGATTGTCTGTATCTTATTTTCCTGTTTTATGTGGGCATTACTGCTCGCCTTCCCACGCTTCTTCATTCACATGTTCAACAGCGAACCGGAATTGTTAGCCGAAGGCGTACCTGCGATGCATTTATATTTCTTTGGAATCTTTATGATGTCGCTGCAGTTTGCCGGACAGTCCACATTTACTGCACTGGGAAAAGCAAAACAAGCCGTATTCTTCTCCCTGCTGCGAAAGGCAATCATCGTCATTCCACTGACACTGTGGCTTCCGACTGTAGGCGGACTTGGAACAAATGGAGTCTTTCTTGCCGAGCCGGTTTCCAACTTCATCGGCGGAACCGCCTGCTTCGTCACGATGATCTTTACCGTGTGGAGAAAACTGGATGATTCTCTAAAATAATATGACATACTTATTACACAAACCTCATAGTTTTTATAAAGCGAAAACTATGAGGTTTTCTTATGCTCAATTATCTCTGGGGCGGTATGATGATGCTTGGGATTATCTACGCCGCATTTACCGGACGCATGCCCGACATCACCAATGCCGCACTGGATTCCTCCAAAGAAGCAATCACGCTGTGCATTACTATGATCGGTATCATGTCCTTCTGGGTAGGGCTTATGGAAATTGCAACAAAAGCCGGCATCATCGAACAGCTTTCTCGAAAGTTGAAGCCACTGATTCATTTCCTGTTCCCAAATCTTCCGGACAATCACCCTGCTGCCACCCACATCACCACGAATATCATTGCTAACATTCTAGGACTTGGCTGGGCTGCGACACCTGCCGGACTGAACGCAATGGAAGAACTGAAAAATCTGGAAGACGACCGACGCAAATACCACCTCCCGGGAAAAGTGCGCGCTCCTGGAACCGCCAGTAATGAAATGTGCACATTTCTTATCATTAATATATCATCCCTGCAGCTCATTCCTGTAAATGTCATTGCCTACCGCAGCCAGTACGGCAGTATCAATCCTGCTGCCATCGTCGGACCCGGCATACTGGCGACCGCTGTAAGCACATTAGTGGCCGTGATATATTGCAAATGTAAAGAAAAACCAGATGCTGGACAGTAACACAGCATCTGGTCTTGTAAAATTTTTAATCAAGATGAAATTCTTCCAGCAATTTCTTTCTGTGTTCAACATCTTTTATAGCTTTCCAAATATCTTCTTCTCGATTTAATTCATGTAATTTGTCATACAAATCATTAATTCTCTCTTCGCCTTCTTCAAAGCCTTCCTGCCTGCTTTCTTCTCGTTCCTGCCTCATATGTTCTTCTTCATCATACTCAAATATGCTCACCCTTAACACCTCAGCTCTGTTCTTCCTTAAAAACTCCGCAAGAATACCATTTTTGATACATTCGTCAATTGCCTTTTCCACAGCTTCCGGGAATGACATTTCCTGCTGATATTTGCGGACTATATCTACAAATTTCACATATTGATATAATGTCGGACTTTTTTCTACCATTTTCTCATTGTATCCAGGATTTATATTTATGAATCGGATCCTCAATTCCAAATCCAGTTCTTCCGACTTACTTTCATAAGCATCAGATAACCGTAAAACACTTTGTTCCGTCATCTTGGAAATATAGTGCTTGAAAGGATTGTACCATAATTAATATATTATGTCGAGATATTTTTCTAAAATTAATATAGTCATAATTGTCTCTGAATTTTCCTCTACACCGGCAGATACACATGTGCACAGAACATCTCGTCCTCGTAATATTCCACCATGCCGCCCAGTCTTTTCACTTGTTCTTCTACAATCAAATGTCCCATGCCGTGCTGGTCTTTCTTGTCCTTTGTAGTTTCAAGTAACTGGTTTTCTGCCAGCACCGACTGCTCAATGCTATTTTCTACAAATATATTTACTTCGTCCGCTTCTCTGGCAATCCGACAAATAATTCTCTTCTCTTTTTGATTTTTCTCGCATGCCTCGATTGCATTGTCCAGCAGATTAAATAAAATACTCCCAACGATCAGATTATCAAGGCATTTCACACTTCCTGTAATATCGCATGAAATATCAATCCCTTTTTCTTTACATATAGATATCTTATTATGGAATACTGCATTTATAATCGGGCTGTCCGAATAAATTGATCTGACCTCTCCCAGTTCTTCTGCCACAAACTGTTTTAAATACTTACCCAGACTTTCATATTCACCTTCTTCAAGCAAATGCTCCATATTCATGCAGTGATTCTTATAATCATGTCGAAACTTCCGTATATTCTCTTCCGAATGCTTCCATTCCTCCAGTTGCCGCTCCTGCTCCTGGCTTTTTAACTCTATCAGTTGGTACAATTGCATTTTTTCATTCTTCTTACTAATTGTTATCATCATATAGATAACATAACCGCATAAAGCAATGATTCCTAAAGAAACAATCAGAAGCAAGACAACTGTATAATGACTGACACCTTTTTGTGAAACCGCCAGAAAAATACATATCACACTGACTGCCGTAAAGCCAATCATCACATTAGTAAGAACAATTTGCTCTTTCGGAAAATGTATTGCCATGTATCTAAAATAAGTATACACACCTTTATATACAAGCCATACTACAATTTTAGATACAATTGCCCCTATTTGAAAAATCATTCCTTCATTTTCAAGGAAATCAAAAATAGACGTATTAATAATATACGTTGTCAATTGCATAACACTTAATATACAAATATTACTTATAACTTCCTCTAAAATACAAATCATAAGTTTCACGCCTGCTGTCTTTCTTAAAAACAGGCAGCTGAACAAATATGCCAGACACATATCAAATGCCGCAATAATCGTATAACTTCCTGCAAATCTTCCGTTTCCCTGTGCAACTATAAACCATACCATACAAACACCTATATATAACTGCTTTCGATGCTTCACCTGTTCTTTCCAGTCAAGACATTTTATTATAAAATCAATCGCCAAAAATGGCTCTACCAATCCCACCAGTTGTCCAATTATAAAATTTATCATATTTTTCAAACCCCTCTCTTTCCTTTTATACGCAAAAACATGCCATGTATTCCCGCTTACTTCCCCAAGATATAAAATTATGTTATTATACTCAAAAGCATTTTAGGAGGAATCTGATTATGGAACCACTTTTTGTAGCAGAATGGAAATACGACAAAAAAACAATATATGAATTAATACCACTTTTTCGTAAAAATTCTGTGCTATCTAGTACAGCTACTTTTGCTGTCCCACTTTTTATCGTATTCTTTTTTTGTTTTCCTCATGAAAATGGTCTCTTTGACGGTTCTGGAATATTTCTGTTATCCGTAGCTGCTTTTTTTGCACTATGCCATATATTCGAACCTCGATTAAGAATTCGAATGTTTTTCAAATCTTACAAAAATTGTTTCTCCGAACAGGGTAACCTTCAGGCTGCTTTTTTTGATGATGAGCTTAAACTTCAGATTTCTGACGGAAAAGTAGAATCTTCCGCAATTTATCCCTATTCCACTTTTCGTTCCGTTACAGAAACCCATTTCTTTTACTGCTTTTTTCTAAAAATAGGCAAGCAAAAATATCTGATGCCAATTATGAAAGACTCCTTTGTCAAAGGTAACAAAGAAGATTTTCACGCATTTTTAAAAGACAAATATTTGCTGTAATCTTTTCATTTATAACATTTTTTCCTAATTCATTGTTGCTTTTGGCATAACTAGTAACATTTATAATATATTTCGCACATTTCCCTCATTGTACAAAATACCGCTGGCAATTACTATCAGCAACTCCAGCGGTATCCTAGTGTCTTATTCTATAAATTTTTAATCAATGTGAAACTCCCCTAACAATTTTTCTCTATATTTAGCATCTTTAACCGCCCTCTTAACATCTTCACTTCTTCCAAGTTCGAATAGCTTATCATACAAATCATTGACTTGTTCAATACCTTCCTGCCTGCTTTCTTCTCGTTCCTGCCTCATATGTTCTTCTTCATCATACTCAAATATGCTCACTCTTAACACCTCTGCTCTGTTCTTCCTTAAAAACTCCGCAAGAATACCCTTTTTGATACATTCGTCAATTGCCTTTTCCACCGCCTCCGGAAATGGCATTTCCTGCTGATATTTTCGAACTATATCTACAAATTTCACATATTGATATAATGTCGGACTTTTTTCTACTATTTCCTCATTATATCCAGGATTTATATTTATGAATCGAATCCTCAGTTCCAAATCCAGTTCTTCAGACTTTCTTTCATAAGCATCAGATAAACGTAAAACACTTTGTTCCGGCATCTTGGAAATATAATGCTTGAAAGGATTGTACCACAATTAATATATTATGTCGAGATGTTTTTCTAAAATTAATATAGTCAGATTTGTCTCTGAATTTCTTTCCTCTACATCGGTAAATACACATGCGCACAGAACATCTCGTCCTCGTAATATTCCACCATACCACCTAGTCTTTTCACTTGTTCTTCTACAATCAAATGTCCCATGCCGTGCTGGTCTTTCTTGTCCTTTGTAGTTTCAAGTGACTGGTTTTCTGCCAGCACCAACTGCTCGATACTATTTTCTACAAATATATTTACCTCGTCCGCTTCTCTGGCAATCCGGCAAATGATTCGCTTCTCTTTTTTATTTTTCTCGCATGCCTCGATTGCATTGTCCAGCAGATTAAATAAAATACTTCCAACGCCCATATCATCAAGACATTTCACGCTTCCTGTAATATCACAGGAAATATCAATCCCTTTTTCTTTACACACGGACATTTTATTATGAAATATTGCATTTATAATCGGGCTGTCTGAATAAATTGATCTGACCTCTCCCAGTTCTCCCATCGCGAACTGCTTTAAATACTTACCTAGACTTTCATACTCGCCTTCTTCAAGCAAATGCTCCATATTCATACAGTGATTCTTATAATCATGTCGAAACTTCCGTATACTTTCTTCCGAATGTTTCCACTCTTCCAATTGCCGCTCCTGCTCCTGACTTTTTAACTCTATCAGTTTGTACAATTGCATTTTCTCACTTTTCTTACTAATCGTAATCATCATATAAATAACATACCCACACAAAGCAATGATTCCAAAAGAAACAATCAGAAGCAAGATAACTGTATAATGACTGACTCCCTTCTGTGAAACCGCCAGAAAGATACAATTCTCACTGATTACCGCAAAGCCAACCAGCACAATTGTAAGAATAATCTGCTCTTTTGGAAAATAGAGTACTAAATACTGGAAAGAAGAATATAGTCCCTTGTATACCAGCCATAACAGAATCTTCGACACAATTGCACCTGCTGCAAATATTGACCCTTCATTTTGAAGGAAATCAAAAATTGATGTATTTATAATATACGATGTCACCTGCATAACAATTAGTGGACATATAAGATTTATCACTTCTGCCAAAATACATATCATAATCTTCATTACAGAATTTTTAGTTAAAAACAGAAGACTAAATATGCATAGCAGTCCAACGTCAATTGCAATAATTATGACATAGCTTCCAGGAAATCTCCCATTACCCTGCGCTACCAGAAAAACAAATAAACTCGCTCCTATATAAATTCTCTTTTGATGTTTTATAGACTCCTTCCAGCCAAGACATTTTATGATAAATCCTAGAACTAATAATGGTTCTGCCAATCCCACCAGTTGTCCAATTATAAAATTTGCTATATCCATCTACCTTCTCCTGCTTATCATAAATTGCTCTTTTGCCATCTGTCTGCGCTCTCGGCTCACCGGAACTTTCACATCACCTTCCAGCACGATATCGTTTTTTTCAAATTTCCGGCAGTACCTGAGCGCAACTATATATGCCGCATGTGTTCTGACAAATCCTTTTCCCGCCAGTTCTTTCTCAAAATCTTGCATATTTTCCCGAACGGTAAGAACCGTCTGATCCGCCAAATGCACATAAACCTGATGTTTATATTTTTCAAAATATACAATATCCTCCAGTTTCACATGAATTAGTTCTCCCTTTATCCGAAATTCCAATTCCTCCTGATTTCTTTTTCGTATATTCAGAAATCTGCCTATCGCCTTCGGCAAATCCTCTTCCATCTGCTCTTTTCTGACAATCTGAAATGGCCCATAAGAAAAAGTCTTCAGTGCCAGATTATCATACGCTGTGACTAGAATCACGACTTCATTTCTCTGAATTTTTTCAAGCTCCTGTAAGACATCAATTCCATTTTTTACCGGCATATCAAGATCCAGTATCACCAGTTCATCGTCCCTGATGACATACTGCTTCAGAAACTCTTCCCCATTTTCAAAAGTCTCAAGTTTTACCAGTAAATGCTCCTGCTCCAACACATTTTCCACAATTCGCTGCATCTTTTCCACAGCAATTCTCTCATCATCACAAATTGATATATGTAACATAATTTCTTCCCTTCTATATCCAAAAACATACCATCTGTGCCAATCTGCTTCCTCCAGACATAAAATTATGCTATCATAACATAACGCTATTTATGGAGGATATGTTTATGGAACCACTTTTTGTAACAGAATGTAAATTCGATAATAAAAGCTATTATGAAATGGTACCTATTTTACGAAAAAAGCCCTCTCGAAATTTTCTTATATTTACACCTGTCATAATCCTTATTATGATATTCTTTCTTGTTCTTTGGGGAATGTCCGGATTTCGTGATTTCTCATGGCTTATTCCGTTACCCGCGGGTTGTTTATATTTCGTATGTTTCTTTATGGAACCATGGCTGCGCGCCCGTTCTGCATTAAAAGCCGGCACCAAATTTTTTAAAGAAACCGGTTTTGAAAGGATATCTTTTTATAAAGATTCATTTCAAGTTCAGGTATATAGTAATGATCAGCTTACTTCCACCGCTACCTACTCCTACGCAAATATTATTTCTATTACGATAACTTCTTCTCTCTATTGTCTCAGTCTAAAATTAGACAGAACTTATATAATACCTGTTATGAAAAAATCCTTTGTCTTTGGTAATCAATTTGATTTTTATAACTTTATAAAAGACAAATCCATTTTTAATAACGCTACTGTAAAGCAACTATAACCATTAGTTGCTTTTTACTTTATGTTTCATAATAGCATTTTTTCTTAATTCATTGGTGTTTTTGACATAGTTGGTATCAATCATGATATATCTCGTATATTTTTCAATATTAAAAGATACCACTGGCAATTACTTCTAGCATCTCCAGCAGTATCTTTATGTCTTACTCTATGAAATTTTAATCAAGGTGAAATTCTTCCAGCAATTTCTTTCTGTATTCAACATCTTTTATAGCTTTCCAAATATCTTCTTCTCGATTTAAGTCATGCAATTTATCATACAAATCATTCACTTGTTCTATACCTTCCTGCCTGCTTTCTTCTCGTTCCTGCCTCATATGTTCTTCTTCATCATACTCAAATATGCTCACTCTTAACACCTCTGCTCTATTCTTCCTCAAAAACTCTGCAAGAATACCTTTTTTGATACATTCGTCAATTGCCTTTTCCACAGCTTCCGGAAATGGCATTTCCTTCTGATATTTGCGAACTATATCTACAAATTTCACATATTGATATAATGTCGGACTTTTTTCTACCATTTCCTCATTATATCCAGGATTTATATTTACAAACCGAATCTTCAACTCTAAATCTAATTCTTCAGACTTACTTTCATAAGCATCAGATAAACGTAAAACACTTTGTTCCGGCATCTTGTCTGTTCCGTTATAGAATACTACAAATCTCGGTTCTGGTATCTTAATCAACTTCCGTCCATACAGATTATCCCCAAATACATACGCCATATAAACACAAGCCACATATGCCAGATTCCGTAATGGCATGTTAGGATTCGGCGTTGATTGATGTTCATATAAAACCAACTGTGTTCCCAATATAAATGACACATCATTCTTCATGCCTAAATAAACTGCATTTTCCAACGTTGTTATAATCAGTTCGTCTGGATTATCGTACAAAGTTCCATTCATAGCGTTGTAAACTTCCAGTGCTACTTTGGGTTCCTTCAGCAACATTCGGAACACCCGGTCTTTGTACTCGCGATTTGGATATCCAAATACTTGCGCCATTTTCTTAAAGGCTTTCTCCATATTTTGTGAGATTCTTCTGTTATCTGTTTTTCTGTCCCTTACTGCTTTCATACTTTTTGTCATTCAGTATCCTCCTTCTTCTGTGTTCGAAAGGACTCTCCTCCTGACTTTTTCTAAGCTTTCTAAGAATCCCTTCTGCTTGTTCATTGTGGTAATTCAAGCATTGAAAATTCCTAGAAAATATATTGAAATTAGAAATGGTACAAACCTTCAAGATCTTGAAAATATAATGCTTGAAAGAATTGTACCACAATTAATATATTATGTCGAGATATTTTCCTAAAATAATGCTACTGGAAAGCAACTATAACCATTAATTGCTTTTTACTTTACATTCACCGTAATACTGCCTTGCACTACGCTAAATCTTAGCTTCATATTATCCTGATCTAATTTTTCCCAGTCACTTTCAGACATGAGTTGTCTGTACGCCACATATGGTATGACGATTGTTTTCGTTTTGCCTGCTGGTATCGACCAAACTAACTCTGAGTTGTCATTCATTTTCGAGAATAAATCCCAGCTCACTGCTGAAGACCATTTTCCAACTTCCAGATTCACCTTGTAAATGGTAAATGACTGCCAGTCTTTTGTAGGATTTTTTATATCTACCGTCAAAACCGGAATCTTGATATCTTTTCCTGATTCTCTCAGGTTTTCCTTTACAGAGTCACTGCAAGAAACCTGCCCCAGAGTCTGCACAGTCAAATCTTTTACAATCATCTGTGTCGCTCCCAGATCTACTCCCTGTTTTGGTTCTTTCCATATGTGATTGACAAGCATAGCTCCCAATCCTGTTCCCAATAGAACTGCCAAAAGACCTATACATATTTTCTTTCTCATAGCAGCTTCCCCTACTCCGCCAGTCCTTCTGCCGCGGTTCCTTCAATCTGAATCTTCTTTTCTCCGGTATACTCTTCTGTCGGATTGCTTTCCGGCACATATTCTTTTACTTCTATCGGCAGGAATTTTGCGGAATATGTCGTACATTTATTCTCGTCCGACCGCTCATCGTCTTCCCCTTCTCCGTATGGAGTATTCCGCTTGGAATCAGTTCCAATGTTAGTTCCGGCCGCGTACATTTTTCCGTCCTTTGTCAGGATAAATGTATCATCATAACAGGTCGTACCGTAATCATTCGGGTTTACATTGGCCAGATCTGTCCAAATTGCATTCTGCTCAATCTCATCACACCAGACCATTCGTACATTTTCCATGACCTTTTCCGGCTCTGTCAGAAATGTTTTCTCACCGGTATATCCACACTGGCCATAGGTGTTATCGCCCCAGGTGTACAGGTCACCATTCACCGTTATCGCTGCTGAACGTCTGTTGGTGGTCGTGACGTAAATTGCCTGATCCAGCATCTTGTGTGGTTCGGTGTACATCAGCGTTCCTTCCCCGTAAATGCTACTTGCTTCGCCGGACATAAACTCACCCCACCAGTACGCTTCCCCATTCTTTTTGAGCGCAACCGCACAGGTCGCACCAGCCCGCATATAAGACACATCACTCATCAGAAGCTTCGGCTGGTTCACCACATTTTGCTGTGGATTCATGGCATCGTTTTCGCCTGGTTCTTTTCCAAGAATTCCCTGCAGATTCGCACCTGCGCCGTACAGTTCTCCATTTTCCGTAAGATACATCATAAAATATCCATTGGCTGATGCATCTACATGAACAACATGCTCGGCTATTTTCTGAGGTTCCATGTACTCCTCGTGATACCAGTTGCCCACATCTTCCGGGTGATTGATTCCAAGCTGGGCATAGTAGTTCATGCCCTGTCCCCACAGCACATGATTTTCATCAATATAATATCGGTTGCCTGCAATCACCTTATTCGTAATATAATAATCAGAAATGTGAAAATCTTCCGGCTGGTTCAATAAAGACATATCTGTTGTATAAAATTCCTTCTTTTTCTGATTTTCTGCCTTCTTTTCGGCTTCTTCTTTTGCTTTTTCTTCCTTCGATTTTTTCTTCTTTTTGTTCAAATCATCTGTCGCTTTTTCCAGGTTCTCTGCCTTCGCAAATACATTTTCCCCAAGCTTTATCTCTCGGATATTCTCCCAGTCACTAAGTTCCAAGGCATAATAACAACGGTTTTCTTCTGATTTTTCTTCCCCTGTGGAAGTTACTTTCGGGATGATAATATCCGCAGCTTCATACTCTGATACGTCTGCATTTGGATCAAACTGAATCTGTTTCTCTTTCCCATTTTTCCAGCATACCGTCATAAGCCCGGCGGTCATTGCCTGCGAATTGTAAAATTCTTCGTCAGTTCCCGCATCTAACAGAATTCCTTCCTCACTCACATACAGATCTTTTCCCCGGTACTCATATCTGCGCGCGTCCTTTTTGACTTTCGGTGAAGTCTTAATGTTGATAAGCTCCTTACCCGTTTTTGCGTCATTCATCACCAGATGCATTTTTCCTTGCCTGCCGGAAGCTTCATGGTTTACATAATAAAGCGTAAGATACTGAATCCCGCCGGCATTTTTCTGCTCATAAATATTTCCATCATAGGCAGACGCATCATCGACAATCCCCAGTTTATAAGAATCTTCTACAATCTGAAAAGACTGGCTCTGCTTAAGCTCCTGCTGTGTCTGTAGCAGCTTAGCCTTCTTTCCGCCTTTTCGCCTGATCTGCAGATCCACTCGCCCTGTCTGCGTCTTCTCACAATACACATTCTTCTTCACAACAATATCATAATTCTTATAAGTGGCATGGGAATTCTCCCAGCGAATCCACAAAACTAGCAGACTGACTACAATTACAGCCAGAAAAATAATAAGTTCTGCTCGAAACACATTTTTTCTTTTTGTCCGTTCCATAGGCACCTCTCTTTTCCCCTGATCAACAGCTTCACCGGTTCATCCTGATAAATCCAAAATCCCCATTTATCATAACATTTTTTCTATATATATGGAATCCATTGGCATAACTGGTAACAATCCGGCATTATCTCGCACATTTTCCTGATTGTATGAAAATACCGCTGGCAATTACTATAAGCAACTCCAGCGGTATCTTAATGTCTTATTCTATAAAATTTTAATCAAAGTGAAATTCTTCTAATAACTTCTTCCTACATTCGGAATCTGTAGCCATTTTTACAATATCTTCCGTTCTACCTTGTCGATTTAATTCTATAATCAATTTTGCTATTCGCACTTCACTACATTTTTCACCCTCTTCAAAGCCTTCCTGCCTGATTTCTTCTCGTTCCTGCCTCATATGTTCTTCTTCATCGTATTCAAATATGCTCACCCTTAACACCTCTGCTCTGTTCTTCCGATTTACTTTCATAAGCATCGGATAAACGTAAAACACTCTGTTCCGGCATCTTGGAAATATAATACTTGAAAGGATTGTACTACAATTGATTTATTATGTCGAGATATTTTTCTAAAATTAATATAGTCAGAATTGTATCCAAATTGATTTATTCAACTAATATTGCATTCATGTAAAATAGTGTGATTTTTGCCTTATTTTTTACACTAAACTGCACGAACTTTTCTTAATTTTTTACATTATTCTACACATAAGCACTTCGTTGGTCTGACTTAATTGTCTTTATTAAACCTCCAGCTCTGCCGGATCTACACCCTGTTTCTTCAGCTTCAGATACACAATTTCCCGGAACAGTGCATATGCCACCGACACGATCGGTATAAATATCAACATTCCGACCACGCCCATAAGGCTGCCTCCGATGCTGACCGCTGCCAGCACCCAGATGGACGGCAGTCCTACAGAATTACCTACTACATGCGGATAAATCAGGTTCCCTTCTATCTGCTGGAGCACAAGAAACAACACGATGAACATAAGCGCCTTCATCGGATCGACCATGAAGATTAAAAATGCTCCCACCGCACAGCCTAAGAATGCTCCAAAGATCGGTATCAGTGCGGTAAATGCGATAAAAATTCCCACCAGCAGTGCATACGGCAGCCGGAAGATCGTCATGGCCAGTACGAACATGCTTCCAAGAATCACAGCCTCCAGGCACTGCCCGGTCAGGAAGCTTGAAAATGTACTGTAAGTCAGGGAAGAGACTTCCACCACAGCCTCCGCACGACCTCTTCGTACGAATGCAAACAGTACCTTTTTCGCCTGTATCCCAAGCTTTTTCTTCTGCAGCAAAATATAAATCGCAAATACAAAAGCGATGACAAATGTTGAAACTCCGCTGATAATGCTTTTTGCAGCGGTAAGTGTCGAATTCAGCATATTTCCTGCACCATTTTTCAGGAAATCAATCAGTGTCTCCACAATCTTGTCCCAGTCAAACTGTACACTGTTGATCAGTTCGACAACCTCCTTGTTTCCATGAAAGACCTCTTTCCCCCACGCCTGTGCATGTGGGATGAACTGGGTAATACTCTGCCCCAGATTTCCAAATGTATTTACAAGCTGAGGTACAACACCAAAGATCACTACCGTTAACACGCCAACTACGATACAAAGTACACTCAACAGACTCACCGGTCTTGCAAGCTTATCTGCCACTTTATTTTTTCTTACTTTTTCCGTAAACAAGTGCCGCTCGATAAAGTTCATCGGTACATTCAGTACAAATGCGATGGCTCCTCCAAGCAGAAATGGAAAGATCAGATGTCCCACATATCCCAGTACCTCCAACACCTCTTCATATTTCCACAGCACCACGATCAGCAGTGCTGTAAACAAAATCAGCTCCCGGATTTTCCGCATATTTTCCTTATTCAGTTCCATTTAATTCCTTCCTTTATTCAATATCCTGTCAAATCCTCTATTTCTTTCGCGTTCTGATCCATTTCAGCAGCTGAATAACCGGCAGATTCAAAAGAGCCAGTCCATATACAGTCATCAACTGTGCCACCGTCAGTGTCTGCACTTTGAACATTCCCTGAAGCGCCGGGATCATCAGTACTCCTGTAATCAAAAGCCAGCCAAGTACAAATGCTCCGATCAGATAAATGTTATTCCAGAATCGTTTCGTAAAAATGATCGGTTTGTTTGCTTTACAGTTAAATCCGTGAACCAGACGGCTGCTGCAAAGTGTTCCAAATGCCATCGTACTTGCCAGCACTGCATTTCCATCGCGATATCCGATCATAAATGCTGTCATGGTCATGATTCCGATACACAGACCTTCCACTCCGATGCTTGTAAGAAATGGTTTTGTCAAAATGGACTCTCCCATGGCACGTGGTTTTTCTTTCATCACTTCCGGATTGTGCGGCTCCAGTCCAAGCGCAATCGCCGGCAGGCTGTCTGTCAGAAGGTTGATGAACAGCAGATGTACCGGTGCAAATGGAACCGGCAGACTTGCAAGTGATGCGTACAAAACTGCAAGAATCGCTGCAAAATTTCCAGAAAGCAAGAACTGAATCGCATTTTTAATATTCTGATAAATGTTTCGTCCATTTTCCACTGCCTTGACAATTGTTGCAAAGTTGTCGTCCGTCAGCACCATAGCTGCCGCATCTTTCGCCACCTCACTTCCCGTGATTCCCATGGCAACTCCGATATCTGCCTGCTTCAGTGCCGGGGCATCATTCACGCCATCTCCCGTCATTGCCACAATATTTCCACGCTCCTGCCATGCCCGCACGATACGGATCTTGTGTTCCGGTGAAACTCTTGCATACACGGATATCTGTGGTACGAAATCCTGAAGTTCTTCATCAGTCATATCCTCAATAATCGCACCTTCACAGGCTTCCGACATATTTTCCAGAATTCCGATCCGTTTTGCAATGGCCGCTGCTGTTACTTTATGGTCTCCTGTAATCATGATTGGCTTGATTCCTGCCTTGATACATTCCGCAACTGCATCTTTAGACTCCACTCTTGGCGGATCCATCATGGAAATCAGTCCCAGGAATGTCAGGTCGTTTTCATCATTTAATGTAAGCCCCTGCTCCTGTTCCATCGTCTTAAATGCAAATGCAAGAACTCGCAGTCCGTTTTCTGAAAAATGTTTATTCTGCACTTCAATTCTGACGCGGTCTTCTTCTGTGATCTTTCTTAGAGTATCTCCATCCTGAATGTGGCTCATACGCTCAAGAAGCACATCGACCGCACCTTTTACGACCATAACATACCGTCCGTCTATAAAATGCTCCGTGGACATAAGTTTTCTGTCACTGTCGAACGGCACCTCGGAAAGCCTTGGGTACTCCTCACGTACTTGTGCATAATCTTCTCCCAAAAGGCTGCCAAGATTAATAAGAGCCGTCTCCGTCGGATCCCCGATTTCCTGACCATCGTGATTTGTAGAATCATTGCAAAGCATACTGAACATCAGTAACTCTCGCTGCGCCGGATCCTTCAGATCAATCTCTCCGGAACAGACACTCTCACCATTTACATAATAATTTTCCACAGTCATTTTATTCTGCGTCAAAGTTCCAGTTTTATCAGAGCAGATGATTGACACACTGCCAAGTCCTTCGACCGCTTGAAGCTTACGGATGATTGCATGCTCCTTCGCCATCTTCTGTGTACCAAAGGAAAGCACGATGGTCACGATAGAACTAAGCGCCTCCGGGATAGCTGCTACCGCCAGCGCTACCGCAAATAAAAATGCATTTACAATAGATTCTCCACGGATTACGCTGATGGCAAATAAAATCCCACAAAATACAAGGATTGTGATGGACAACTTCTTACCAAAATCATCCAGATTCTTCTGAAGCGGTGTCTGCTTCTCGGATGCATTTTTCAGAAGCCCGGCAATCTTACCGACCTCCGTACTCATTCCGACTTCCGTTACTTCATAAGATGCTCGCCCATAAGTCACGAAGCTTCCAGAAAATACTCGGTTCGTCTGATCTCCGAGTGCTGCGCCCTCCGGCACTTCATCTAAAGACTTCTCCACTGGAAGACTCTCACCTGTCAGTGCACTTTCGTCCACTTTAAGACTTGCAACTGTAAGTAACTTTCCATCTGCCGGGATTAAGTCTCCCGCCTCCACAATTACTTCATCACCGACGGTCACTTCTCTCGCCGGTACCTGCATTAACTGCCCGTCACGCACAACTTTCGCATCCGGTGCCGACAGCTGCTTCAAACTATTCAGCGACTGCTCCGCCTTCACCGTCTGCACCGTTCCAAGAATCGCATTCATCGTAATAACTACAAAGATTACAATCGCACTCTCCACATCTCCAAGAAATCCTGAGATCACCGCGGAGATGATCAGAATAATTACCAGAAAATCCTTGAACTGTTCTAAAAATATTTGAAAGACACTTTTTTTCTTTCCCTCTTCCAGTTCATTCGGTCCGTATTTCTTTAGGTTTTCCTTCGCCTGCTCATTTGTCAACATAATTTGTACCTCCTTTTAATCGCTGTGGCCAAACGTCCTATACTGCTTTAGAGCTGATAAGCCATGCCAGCTCTATTCCGCTCCGCTTCATATCGCTGTGGCTAAACGCCCTATACAGGAAAGCAGGATGCCCTGTCTGCATGCAAGCATGCACACCGCATCCTGCTTTCCTGTGCATGGCTTATCAGGTGTACAAAAATAGAGACCTTTATTGCACACCAAAAATATGCAATAAAAGTCTCACCATTTCATTACGATACGGATGATCACTCATCGTACTGACGACATCGCAAACGCCTGATTTTCTACTTTGCAAGACTGACAGGCGCCAGTTACTCCCTTTTATTAATGTTAATATAGTCGATTCCTTCGAATCTGTCAACGGGGTTTTTTACCTTTCCATCAAAAAATCTATAACATTCTGATGTATAATTCCATCTCTTGAAAAGATAATATACTATTCTTTTTATAATCTTATTTCATTATACTAGAATAAGATTATTTTTTCTTTCTATTACTTTTTTTTATTGCAGTTCTTCTTCTCTTTATTTCTTTTCATTTGCTTCAGATAATATAATTTACATATCTCATAAAGAGTGTATACTGCATTTTCGTCTTCACATAGACTCCCGTCAATCAATACATCTTTTATAACTTCTCCAGTTTCTACCACTTTAACTGTCGCAATTTTTCTTTTCCTTTTTTCATACCAGCTTACAATTGTACATGTTCCTATTTCTGTTGGATCTGAATTATCGGACGATATAAGGTAATATTTCAGATTATACCCGGTCAGCTTCTTATAGCGCTGTCTAAAGCTTTTATTCTCCATCCGTGATTGAAGAAAAGAAACAATTCCTTCCGAGATTACTAAATATATAATTCCTATTATAGTACCTACATACTGCCCCCATAATAATGCAACAAATATAACCACAATCGTATATACAACAAATCCTATACTCTGTATTATTGTTGAATAATACATCTCTTTTGGAATATCTTTTAAACGGGTATCTACTTTTTTAAATAGAAATTGAACTTGGGCAGGTGGCTTAATACAATCTTCTCGTGGATAATCCTTTACAACTCCCTGATGGTGTTTAGGATTTACATCATTTATTGTTGACTCTACACCCATAAACACCAAAACCCAAACCACGTATGCAAAATTTTAAAATATAAAAAAAGAAATATTTGTACAAAAATGAAAATAATTTCTATTATAATTCCAATCATATTACTTACTGGCTAAATCGTTCTTTAAGCCGCTCCTGTTCGCTTATAAATTTAATTATCGGTCTATTTTTAGACTTCGACTGTATAATCTTTTCTATGGGTGTTCCCTTGTTTCAGCATAATCTTCTAACACATAATCCGCATAATTAGTTGCCTGACGTTCTTTCCCTATAGGGGTTAATTTTATTGAATTAATCCATTGAAAATAATGTGTCAACTCGTGTGCCATACACAGCAGTATATTTGTCAGCGCACCATCCTTCCCCCATTTCTTGCATAATTTTTCATAATCTCCTGCTGCCAGACGTATGTATGGTTCAATCGTATAGTCATCTGGCATACACCAAAATATTCCACAACATTTGTCTCCATCCATTGCTATTATACGCTCACGTGCCTTTACATATATGACCACTCGAATCGGGAAAAAATATTCTCTTCTTAAAAAAACTGCAAATTCCTTACATGCTCTGCGTACCTCGCTATCTACCTCTTTATCAAACCGTAACCTCAGTCCACACCGATGGCCACTTCTTTCCAAATCTATATTCTTTTCCCAATCATCCAGTGTCCATATATGCCACATCGTTTTATTTCCCCCTTTCTGAATATCTTTTTAGATTCCGTTTTTAGTAAAAAATTTAAGGATCTAACTTTTCAACTTTTACAATTATCGACGTACGATCTTCATAAAATATCCTATACTTTACTCCTTCCTCAAAATCATCCGGATAAATCTTTTTCTTCGAATGTGAATCCTAAATAAATTCTGTTATCCCCTCATTATCTTTAAATGAATACTCCGTTTCCCCATATGTCCTATAATGGTTCAATCCGTCATAACTTCCCTCAAAATATTTAATTTGGGGATGTGTGGTTACATATGTATAATATAACACAGTACTTATTGATAGAATTATACATAATACTCCAAATAATAAATCTATCATCTTTTTTTTCTTTTTTTTCAACGGAAGACTTGCGATGATAATAAGAATTCCCCCAATACCAAAAAATAAACCTTCATTTCTCATCGATTGATAAATTCCTGTCAAATTATACATACTTTTTCCCCTTGCTTTTTATCATTCGTATCTTCTAAATCCAATATTTAGACAGAAAAATAATCTATATGCGAACGCAAAAGAACTGTATACCCATTTCTTTTTTCAGTAATCTTATCAATTACTTTTATACTCACTGTTTCTTCCGAAATCGACTCTAGAATCCCCTTAAACTCTTCATCCTTATCTCTGACCAATATCATCTTTTTATTAGTGAAAATCCATCTTAAAAAATACTCTTTCACAGAAGTTTCTTTTATATCAGCACCACCAAAAATTTTCTTATACTTCTGTTTTTTATTATTCATTAAAATTTTCAGCTTTTGTATATAATCGGGTTTATACATCACTCCTGTTACCTTATCATTTGTCATGTATATATATCCTGTTTTCATTCCCCGATAATCAACATTGCAAAATATAATTCCTTCCTCATCACAACACTCTACATAACCAACTAAATAATCATCTGCCGGATCATTTCGCAATCCAATACAAATCATTTCCGAATTTTCACATGCATTTTTGATATCCCCATCTATCATTGTTCATTCTCCTTGTACCTCAATACAATTTCTGCATCTCTCGCCCTTTTTGAATCAACATGAATATACTGCGCTTTCGTGACATCTACAAATGAGTTCCCCGCTTCAAAAACAGCTTCATACACATCTACCTGAGCAATCTGGCTGCCCTGAGCATTTTTCAAATATCCTTCCACTTCCATATCACTGTCCGCAAAATATATAGAAACTATCTTCTTCTCACAAAAGGCCCAATTTAATAAATTTTTCAAAAGTGTATCTTCTTTTTTCGGAAACATTAATTCTTCATGATATTGATTTTTTGCCTGATATAATCGTTCAATTTTTTCCTCATAACTTGATTCATAATCAATTCGATAAATGCCTTCCCATTGGAGATACAGATAACCGTCACTCTCTCCTTTATCATTTATTTGTGCAATAATAACCTCTTCTTCATTGCGCATAACGATTTTTCCATAAATGTAGTCTTCATCTATATCTTCTGAATAAATTGTAAGAACTACATTCAACGGCACTTCCTGAAATATCATAAATTACACCCCTCTTCTTTTTACTTCTGTACATAAAAGAACGACCGGTAGACAAGCCACTCCTTTTCGCTTTTATTTTTTCTTTTAGAAGTATCGCTCTCCTTCATACTCCATAGCAAAAAGTTTGCCCTGATCATCATATAAGAAATCCAGTCGTGTTCCATCGCTGCTCTTCTGTGCAAGAATAGATGTTCCGTTTGTGTAGAATTGTGTTGTTACTCCGTTTACCACTTTTCTGATACGAATTCCATCTGCATCATAACTGTGACTCTGTGTCACACCATTTCCTGTAATCTTTTTCAGTTTGCGGCCCTGCTCCCATTCCATAGTCATTCCGCGGTAACTAATTGGATTACCCATTGCATCATAGCGGATCTTCTGACCTCTGTACTCAGTAAGCTGATCTTTCCATGCACTGTTTCCGTAAGTATAAGTTTCTGTAGTTTTTGCTGTACCAGTCACTGTATCAGCTTCTGTATAAGCATAGGTCTTACAGGTTGTAATATTGCTTCCGGCATCATATGTATACACAATCGTCTGATTCTGCCATCTGTTATCCTCTCGAATCAGCTGATCCAGCTCATCATAGAAATATCTTACTTTGCGGACTTTACTGCTTTCGTTTCATTTGTGCATGTTTCCTGGTATCCAACGTGATTCTGATGAATGGAATCGCATCTATAAAATAAGAACTATTGTAGAACGTTCCATCAAGCACTTCAAAACCAATATGTGTATCGCTGGTAGAAAGACCAGAAACCATACCACCACAAAAGCTGATGTTTTCCTCGCTGGCATTGCCAGCCAGTTAACCGTAATCGTTGCATATGCAATGAATTGTCCACAGTACATTAGAAGCCTGAAACCTTTAGTTTCCTGAAAAAATATTTAATTGTCATAATACTTATTTGGGCTTATTAAAATACGCCCAAAATCTGATGTTCTATGTCAATTCAGAAACATTTCTGAATACTGACCCTTTTTTTCTCCTTATATAGGGGAGAGTTATCCACAAGTGCTGATAAAACCATTTATCAATTACCTATGAACATTTTATACAATTTTGTCATTTTCATTCAACCAATACTTATTTCCCTTATTTAGCATGACACAATTGAATATTTTCGACATTTATGGCAGAAATATTCAATATCATTGTACATCTTTAAACTATAAAAACAATATGTTCAAGCTTAATATTTACAAAAAGCAGGTGAATGAAAAGTCACAAATCCTCTTCATTCACCTGCTTTATTTTCATACTCTAACCACGATTTTCCTACATCGTATTCCGGAATCCTTTTCCGATGATCTCACTACTGTTCGTGATCATCATAAATGCATGCGGTTCCACGCTTCTTACGAATTTCCGGAGCTTCAGCGCCTGGTCACGATTCACAACTGTCATGATAACTTTCTTTGGCTCGTGTGAATAAGAGCCTTCTGCCGACATAATGGTCGCACTGTGATTCAGCTCTTTATGAATATAATCGCAGATTGTATCAGCATTATCTGACACGATTGTAAAATATTTACACAGGTTCAGACTCTCAATTACGGAATCAATGAAAAATGATTTTGCAAGGAATCCGGCAAATGAAAACAGTCCAACGGTCGGATTATATACAAAGAAAGAAATCAAAACAACTGCGAAATCTACAAGCAGTAACGCCATTCCGATTGACACGCTGGTATACTTTTTTAATATCAAAGCAATAATATCGGTTCCTCCGCTGGACGCATCCATGAAGAAGAATATCGCGGAACACACTGCCAGCAGCATAAAAGAAAATACAAGCTCCAGCACCGGCTGGTTCGTGATTGGCTTGTCTATCGGATACACATACTGCGCAACTTCCAGCACACCACTGAATACGATACTGACATAGAAAGACCGCATTGCAACTTCCTTTCCCAATATTGGAAATGCAATCAATAACAATAACATATTGATTACAAATGTGTACGTACTGGCAGAACCGCCAAACATTCCACTTAAAATAACTGCAAAACCGGCTACACCTCCGAAACTAAAATGGTTCGGAAACTTAAATACATAGTTCGCCAGTGCAAGTACGACTGCCCCCACAGTCAGTATACTGTATTTTTTAATCGGTCCCATGTGCTCATCTAACATAATTTATCCCCTCTTTACCTTACTCATGACACTTGATTGTTTATCTTTGTTATAACATACTCTCCTAAAAAAAGGAATGCCCTCCGGCATTCCTTTTCGTAATATTTACATTCCAAGTCTCTCTGCAATCTCAAGACCTTTTGGACTTGTCGCAACACCGCCCATACTTGTCTCCCTAAGTGTCACATCCATCTTCATACCAACTTCGCCCATTGCATCAATAACCTGATCTAACGGAATATGGCTGATGATTCCTGCAAGTGCCATATCTGCCGCAGCCAATGCATTGACTGCACCGCCAACATTTCTCTTTACGCATGGAACCTCTACAAGTCCGGCTACCGGATCACAGACAAGTCCCATCAAGTTCTTCAATGCCATCGAGCAGGCGTGTGCCATCTGTTCCTTACTTCCTCCGCGCACACCACAGATTGCTGCGGCTGCCATTCCGGAAGCTGAACCTATCTCCGCCTGACATCCACCAGATGCTCCGGCAAGTGATGCACGATTTGCAATGACCTGTCCAATTCCCGCTGCCACATACATGGATTGAATCATAATTTCTTCTGATACTCCATATTCTTTGTAATAAGTGACAAGTACTGCCGGCATAACCCCACACGCTCCGGCAGTCGGAGCTGCGACAATTCGCTTCATACATGCGTTATTACAACCCATTTTTAATGCATTTGCGATAACCTTTGACACAAAATCTCCGCATAATGGCTTTTCATTCTCCCGATATACATCCATCTGCTTACCTTCACTTCCTACAAGCCCGCTTCTGGATACTGCTTCCGGATCATATGCCTCCACACTTTCTTTCATTCTTGTCCACATTAAAGTCATCTGCTTCCAGGACTCTTCTTCACTGATTCCATTTTCTTCACAATCTTCAAGCTGGACAGCTTTCCAGAACTCCACGCCATCTTTCTCACATCTTGTCATAATCTCATCCACTGCCTGATATGCCATAATTATCGTCCCTCCTCCAGATTCAGAGATATTACTTCCAGAATATCCTCTTTCTTTTTCAGTTCATTCACTACATTTTCCGGAATGAACTGATCTGTCTCTACGACCATGACTGCACTTCCACCTCTTTTATGGCGAAATACCTGCATCGTTGCAACATTTATCTTCTCATAGCTAAGTGCCGCGCTTACTTCCGTAATACATCCCGGCCTGTCCATATTTCGAACAATCAGTGTATTGCTCTCACCACTAAAATCTACCTCGATCCCATCCAGAACACTGACACGGATTCTTCCTCCTCCAATGGAGTATGCCTGCATGACCATTTTTTTATCCGCATCATTTTCCATAATGATTCGTGCTGTATTCGGGTGTGCCCCTCTGATTTCTTTCTTATCAATGACAAATTCCATGCCATTTTCCTTTGCGACTGTAAAACTATCTGGAATTCGAAGATCATCCGGCTTCATCCCAAGAAGACCCGCGATGATTGCCTTATCCGTCCCATGTCCTTCTCCAGTTGCTGCAAATGAACCATGAAGATATACAATTGCTTTTTTCACCGGCTCCCCAAAAAGTTGTCTGGCTGTATATCCAATTCGCACCGCTCCTGCTGTATGGGAACTGGACGGACCGACCATGACCGGTCCCAATATATCAAATATGCTGCTCATCGCAAGCTCCTCCTATTCTATAAATCCTTTACCAATAATCTCGCTGCTGTTAGTAATCATCATAAATGCGTCCGGATCTACTTTGTGAACATAGTTCCGGAGATTTCTCGCCTGTTCGCGTTTTACAACTGCCATAACTACCTGTTTGTTATCTTTCGTATATGCGCCTCTTGCATCGTAAATCGTCGCACCGTGATTCAACTCTGCATTAATGTAATTGCAGATTGGCTCTGCATTTTTGGAAATGATTGTAAAATATTTACATAGATTCAATGTCTCAATGACCGTGTCAATAAAAAATGACTTCGCAAGGAATCCGGCCAGTGAGAATAACCCTACAGTTACACCATACACGAAAAATGCCACAATGACAACTATGAAATCTACGACCAGCAGCGCTGTTCCGATTGAAACATTGGTATACTTTTTTAATATCAAAGCAATAATATCCGATCCCCCGCTGGATGCATTCATGTTGAAGAAAATTGCGGAACATACTGCAAGGATCATAAAGCAAAATACAAGTTCCAACACCGGCTGATTTGTAAGTGGCTTTGACATCGGCCACACATACTGTATGACTTCCAGTGTTACACTGTACAAGACGCTCACATAGGCAGACTGCATTGCCACTTCTTTTCCCAACAATATAAATGCAACTACAAGTAAAAGCATATTAATGACAAATGTATACGTGCTCGCAGAGCCTCCAAGCAGACCACTCATAATCACGGCGATACCGCTGACCCCACCAAAACTAAAGTGATTCTGAAATTTGAACATGTAGTCCGAAATTCCCAATACAACAGAACCAACTGTCAATATTCCATATCTTTTCACTGCTTCCATCTCATTTTATACCCTTTATTTTATACTTTATGTTTCATACTTTTTATTTCATATCTTTTAAAAAGGCTTTGTATCCGCGGTATACTTCGTATATATCAGATTTACTTGTCACTTCGTATGGTGCATGCATGGACAGAACTGCCACACCACTATCAATAACGCTCATTGCTTTATTTGCCATGACGTAGGCGATGGTTCCACCGCCGCCCTGGTCGACCTTTCCAAGTTCTGCGGTCTGAAAAGCAACATGATTGTTGTCAAATACATTTCTTACTTTCGCAACATACTCTGCGTTAGCATCACTTGTTCCATTCTTTCCACGGCTTCCTGTGTATTTATTCAACACAAGTCCTCTCCCGAAATATGCTGTATTCTTCTTCTCGAATACTTCCGGATAAAGCGGATCGTATGCGGCACTTACGTCAGAAGATAACATACAGGAATTGCGAAGCACTCTTCTTACTTTCACCGGGCTATCCTCCCCTGTCAGTGCCAGAACCTCTGCGACCATATCCTCGAAGAAGCTTGACTGCATACCGGTCGCTCCCATATTTCCAATTTCTTCTTTGTCCGCAAGAATACAGCAACCTGTACGCTCCGGACTTTCTGCCTCAAGCATTGCAAAAAGTGAAGTCAGAGCACATACCTTATCGTCCTGTCCATATCCTAGAATCATACTTCTGTCAAATCCACAGTCCCTGGATTTTCCTGACGGCACAATTTCAAGCTCTGCAGAGAGGAAATCTTCCTCCTCTATATCATAGGCTTCTTTCAGATAACAAACTACCCACGCGCGTACTTTTTCTTTCTCATCTTTATCTGCATTTTTTACTGGTTTTGTTCCAACCAGAAGATCCAGACCTTCGCCCTCAATCACGATTCTTGCTTTCTTTTCAAGCTGATCCTGGGATAAATGTATCAGAAGATCAGAAATTACGAATACCGGGTCATCTTCCTTCTCACCGATAACGACCGGCACGACTGTTCCGTCTTTTTTCACAACAACGCCGTGAATTGCAAGAGGAATCGTCACCCACTGGTATTTCTTCACACCGCCATAGTAGTGTGTGTCCAAATATGCCATCTGTGTATCTTCATATAATGGATTCTGTTTTACATCTAGTCTCGGTGAATCCACATGTGCACCTAGAATGTTCATTCCCTCTGTCAGCGGTTTTGTTCCGATGTGGAAAAGTGCCAGCGTCTTCTTCATATACTGTGCATAAACCTTATCCCCGGCTTTCAGTGTCACGCCCTCACGGATACAGTCCTCAATATTCTGATATCCATTTTCCGCTGCCATCGCGATGGACAGTGTCACACATTCTCTCTCCGTCTTGGACTGATCCAGACATTTTCTGTATCTGACTGCCAGTTCCTCCAGTTCTCTTTCCTGCTCTTCCGTATAGTGTTCCCACATATTTTTACGTTCCATACTTAAACCTCCACAAAAAAGATGCCGTCCCCCCATGGACCGGCATCTTTCATTCAATTCATATACTTCTACACTTTATATTTAAAACTTTCGTCTGACATGGATCCCTCTTTTATCAGACGCTTTACTGTCTTCATATAATGCTCCGAAATTGCGTTGCAGATTGTCTCTTCGTCTTTACTCCTAAATACATTCAAAAGTCGTTCATGAATATCATGCTGCCGGTTTGCCGCTTCCTTCCGGTCCGAATTTCCGGCAAAATAGCAGACAATATTGCCGTAATTCAATTCGGTCCAGGCTTTCAGAAGTCTGTTCAGACCTGCTTTTTCGACGATTACTTGGTGAAACCTACAATCACAATCTACAAGATCCCCTAAATCATCCTCACCAAAAATCTTCATCTCTTCCACGATGGATTCCATCTGTGCAAGATCTTCATCGGAAAGCTGTCCCTCATATGTTCGAACTGCTACCTGCTCATAAGTTGCACGAAGCAGATAGATTTCATAAATATCTTCCAATGTAACCTGCTTGACCGAACATCCAACATTTCTCACATATTCTACGAGTCCTTCCTGTTCCAGCTGACGCAAAGCTTCTCTGATTGGTCCTCGACTTACTCCAAGTTCATCGGACAGGTTCTGCTCTACGATTCGCATTCCCGGTTCATATTCCCGGTTCAAGATTTTCATCCGAATTTCATCTACAACATTTTCTCTCAATGTACGATATCTTAATTTTGCCATATGATTTCATTTCCTTACTACATATAATATCATTCTGCTCCCAGCAGTTGTTTTCATACAATGCGCAATATTTTTGATTTCTTTAATCATAGCATAACAAATGTAGAAAAGGAAACTCTTTACTGATATTTTTTTGCTATATACTGCCACTTACAAGCCTATAGGCCGCATATAGCCTTAACCACATAGGCGACAAATATTCCGACATAGTTTCCACATGCTCCGGCGATAACTCCCATGATCAATCCGACATTAATCAATGATTTCCAGTTTCCACCTGCTGCTGTCAGAGATGCTGTCGGTCCGTCTACGATACATCCTACCATAGAAAGAAGTACATACTCGTATTTGATCTTGAACAAACGGCAGATTAGGAAATGTAATACTGTACATCCGATTAACATCAGGAATACATATAATGTCATCATAAATGCTGATCCTACGAACTCTCTTAAATCTACTGCAAATCCGATTGTTGCAAGGAAGCACAGGGAAATGAAAAGTCCAAGGTCCAGGTTACCACGAAGTTTCTTCACTGGTTTTAACTGTGCAAGACAGATAGAAATTGTTGTAACCATAAGGAGTCTTCCTGCTTTCCAGAATGTATCCGGGAAAATGCGCTGTGCAATTGCTGTTGTAATAAATGCTACACCAAATCCGATTGTAAGAAGCCATGCTATATCTTTGATGGACCATTCTTTATCGGACATCAGTGGCTTATGCTCACCTTCATCAAGCTCTTCCTCTGTAAATGAGTATGGCCATAATTTATTCCATCTCTTAGAAGCTTTGAAAATAGCCGGTGCTGCAAACATCAGAACCATCAGTGGTGTAGATACTACATAGTCTGCTGCATTTGCTGCTGCAAGTGTCTCTCTTGAACAGTCAACTCCTGTCGCAATTGCCGTTAAGTTCGGTGTTCCTCCTGTGTATGTTCCTACGAACATTCCTGCACATTTCCATCCTTCTGTAATCTGTGGTGCAAAGATGATACCAAGACCAATTGCCACGATACATACGGAGAAGATTGCAGATACTAAAGCAATAACCGGCTGACGATTCAGCTTCTTAAGCTCTGTCACATTCATGCTTAACAGACAGATGGAAATTCCTGCCTGTACACAATAAGTAGAAATTGAGCTGTACAAATCATGTGATATCGGCACAACATGTGTGTTAGAAAGTACGATTCCGATGATTACAACTGTCAGTACTGGTCCCAGTGAACGGAATACCTTGTACCTCTGAAGCCAAAGTGCGAATGCTACCATAAGTAAAATTACAAATAACAGACCCTCTGTACTTGAAATTAAAGTTTTCATTTTCTTTTGTTCCTCCTTGGTTTACTCAAGTCTTACAATTTTACTATTAAGACTTGACAATTTGTTTTGTTTATTGTAGATTGTTAACAATAGGATTTGTGGTTTAAATATACCACGGTGATTGACAAATTGCAATAACAACTTTTTAATATTGGAGGTTTTACTATGAATTTTGAACAATATCAGAATTATCTGATCGACACAGCAACTTCTCTTCTGTCCATCGACAGTACCAGTGGATTTACAGCAAAAGTAACTGACTATTTGATTGATACAGTAAAAGAACTGGGGTATCCTGTTTATAAGAACAATATTGGTAATGTTATTGTAACCGTAGAAGGTAAAGATGACTCTGAACCAGTCGCCTTGTCTGCACATGTAGATACACTTGGACTTATGGTTCGTTCTATTACATCTGACGGACAGCTTATGCTCACCTCCATCGGCTCTCCACTACTTCCATCACTTGACGGTGAGTATTGTAATATCCACACAAGAGGCGGAAATGTTTACACCGGAACCATCCTTTCTCTGTCACCGGCAGTCCACGTATTTCCGGATGCTTTTTCCCGAGACAGAGATGAACAGAATATGGCAGTCCGCATTGACGAGATTGTACATTCGAAAGCAGATGTCGAAGCACTCGGAATCCATGCTGGTGATTTTGTATGCTACGACCCAAAGACAACATTTACAAAGAGCGGATTTTTCAAATCACGCTTCATTGATGATAAAGCTTGTTCTGCACTGGAACTCACACTTTTAAAAATCATGAAAGACTACGACATAAAACCAAAGCATAAGACATATATCTGTTTCTCTACACATGAAGAAATCGGATACGGCGGAGCTACTCTTCCAAAAGATATCAAAGAACTTCTCGTTGTAGATATGGGCTGTGTTGGTCTTGATCTGACATGCACGGAAGAGCAAGTATCTATCTGTGCAAAAGATTCTTCTGGTCCTTATGACTACGAGATGACAACCAGACTTGTAAACCTTGCCAAGAAGCATCATATCGACGCTGTAACAGATATCTATCCGCGTTACAGTTCTGATGCATTTGCTGCATGGAAAGCTGGTTATGATACACGCGCCGCCCTCATTGGACCGGGCGTACATGCTTCCCACGGTATGGAGCGCACACACATCAAAGGACTTATGGGAACCTTAAAACTTTGCGCCGCATATCTCGAGCTGATTCCATAAAAATCGGCAATATAAAATAGACGTTTTCATTTCCCTATTGATAAATCTTATAGAAAAAAAGCTGTCTTACAAGGCAGCTTTTTTTCTATATCTTCACTCATTATTTTCACTACAGTCCAAGTGACTCTGCAATTTCTAATCCTCTTGGACTGACAGCAACTCCACCAAGACTTGTCTCTCTGAGACTTACATCCATTTTCATTCCAACTTCGCCCATTGCATCAATAACCTGATCTACTGGAATCTGGCTGATAATTCCAGCCAGCGACATATCTGCTGCCGCCAGTGCATTGACTGCACCGCCTACATTTCTTTTTACACACGGAACTTCTACAAGCCCTGCTACCGGATCACATACAAGTCCCATCAGATTCTTGAGTGCCATCGCACAAGCGTGCCCCATCTGAACAGCACTTCCTCCTCTGACTGCACAGATTGCTGCCGCTGTCATTCCAGATCCTGAACCAATTTCTGCCTGACAGCCTCCAGATGCCCCAGCCAGAGATGCTCGGTTTGCAATGACCTGCCCGATTCCTGCCGCTACATACATAGCTTCGATCATACAGTCTTCATCTACTCCATACTCTCTACAATACGTCACAAGAACCGCCGGCATCACGCCACATGCCCCGGCAGTCGGAGCCGCTACGATTCTTTTCATACAGGCATTATTGCAGCCCATTTTTAAAGCATTTGCAATAACTTTTGATACAAAATCACCACAAAGCGTATTTTCCTTTAGACGATACTGATCCATAAGTCCACCTTCTTTTCCTACAAGACCACTTCTAGATCGTTCACAAGAATCATATGCATCTACGCTTTCCTTCATCCTAGTCCACATCAAAGTCATCTGCTGCCAAGATTCTTCTTCCGTAATACCATTTTCCTCACAATCTTCAAGCTGAACTGCTTTCCAAAAAGGAATGCCCTCTTTTTCACATCGCTTCTGTATTTCTTCCACTGACTGATATGCCATGTTAAGCCCCCCTTTCTTCAAGATTCAATAATATTACTTCCAGGATATCTTCTTTCTTTTTCAATTCAACTGCAACATTTTCCGGTATTGACTGATCGGTCTCTACGACCATAACTGCACTGCCTCCACGCTTATGACGAAATACCTGCATCGTCGCTACATTAATCTTTTCATGACTTAATGCTGCAGTGACCTCCGTGATACACCCTGGTCGATCTATATTCCGGACGATCAAAGTATTACTCTCACCACTGAAATCTACTTCAATTCCATCCAAAATACTGACTCGGATCCGTCCGCCTCCGATAGAATACGCCTGAATCGTCATCTTTTTCCCCAGCTCATTCTCCATGATTACTCTGGCTGTATTCGGATGTGCATTTTTTAATTCTTTATTGGAAATGGTGAATTCCATCCCCGCTTTCTTTGCTTCTTCAAATGCTGCCGGAATTCTTAAGTCATCTGGTTTCATCCCAAGAAGTCCGGCGATAATTGCCCGATCTGTACCATGTCCCTTTCCTGTAGCGGCAAATGATCCGTGTAGATAGACTTCCGCCTTTTTCACAGGTTCGCCAAAGAGCTGCCTGGCCGTGTAACCGATCCTGGCAGCTCCCGCTGTATGGGAACTAGATGGGCCGACCATGACTGGTCCTAAAATATCAAAAATACTTCCCATATATCTGTTCCTTTTCTCAATTATTTCTTTTTCTTAGGCATTACATGGATAGCTCCACCTTCGATTTCTTCCAATGCCTCTCCGATTCCTTCATTATAGGTCGGATGTGCGCGCATTCCTTTCAGGAGCTGTGATACTGTCAGCTTATTTGCTACTGCAGTTACAAACTCACCAATCATATCAGTTGCTCTTGCACACATCATCTGTGCCCCGACAATCACGCCGCTCTCTTCTTCTGCAACGATTTTAATAAATCCCCGCTCCTCTTTTGTGATGAGAGATTTTCCGTTGGCACTCATAATGAACTTACCAACTTTGACGGAGATACCTTTTTCTTTTGCCTCATCTTCTGTGATACCGACAGATGCAATCTCAGGATCTGTGTACACACAACCCGGAACTACATTGACATCTACAGACACTTCTTTTCCGGCAAGCTGCTCTGTAACCTGGATTCCCTGTGCACTTGCCGCATGCGCAAGCTGTGCTCCAAAGATCAGATCTCCGATTGCATATACACCCGGAATACTTGTCTCAAATTTTTCGTTTACAACAACACGTCCTCGGTTCATCTCCGGAGTCGCATCCTCTGCGAATAATCCGTCTGTGTTCGGGCATCTTCCTACTGCACAAAGTACATACTGAGAAGTTACACTCTCTTCTTTTTCTTTCTCTACATATTTACAAATGTACTGGTCTCCGTCTGCTTCTACACCCTGTACAGCAGCTGCTGTGTGAATATCAATGCCACGTTTTTTCAAAATCAATTTCAGATTCTGAGAAATCTCCTTATCCATATTCGGAAGAATTCTCGGAAGTGCCTCAAGAATCGTCACCTTACAGCCAAGTTCTGCGTAGACCGTTGCGAATTCCACACTGATAACTCCGCCACCGATAATTGTAAGGCTCTCCGGCACACTCTTCATACGGAACAGTTCATCACTGGTCAGGACTCCCGGAAGATCCATACCCGGAATCGGCAGGATCAACGGCTTAGAGCCTGCTGCCAGAATAATATGTTCTGCCTCCAGAATCTTCTCTCCGTCTTCAGACACAACTTTTACTTTCTTATCTGGAAGAAGGGTTCCTTTTCCGGCGATCTGGTCAACTTCGTTGCCCTTAAACAGCCCTTCCACACCGGAAACAAGCTGCTTTGTTGTCTCTTCTTTATATTCAAATATTTTTTCAAAATCAAATGTTACATTTTCTGCATGGATACCAAAGCGCTCACACTCTTTTGCGCTTCTGTATACTTCTGCTGCATGAATCATTGCTTTTGCCGGAATACATCCACGATTCAGACATGTTCCGCCTGCTTCTCTTGCCTCAATAACAGCTGTTTTAAATCCAAGCTTCGCTGCTTTAATGGCTGCCACATATCCTCCCGGTCCGGCACCGATCACGATTACATCATATTTCTCGCTCATACTGATGTCCTCCTGTAATTATCCACAATACTGCCAAATGGCAGTGTCTTTTTCCACAACTTCTTTCATATCTTTCCACCTTGTTCAACTGGATGTAACACTTAAATTGAATTCGGAAAGACATTTTTCTGCTAGAGTTCTTCCTCTTTTATCCACTCGATAATATCTGCTATCATCTCTTCTTCCTGCTTGTCCTCGGCCCAGTAAAGACTAAGCTCTGAGCAAATATTCTTCTTATGATAACGGATACCTTTTAAATACTTCGGAAGCTTCTCGATTGTCATAGGTTTCAGCGAATCCGAGTACACATTGACATCAGAGATTTTTCCTTTATCCACCTGGAACTGAATATTCATCTGCCCCCACGAAAATCTCTTTGATATCTCATACTGGAAATCAATTTTCCGTCCATAGCGCCAGTCCCAGGAAGAAAAATGTTTCGTCCGCTGTTCGATTTCTTTCTGATCCAGATCTTCCATCTTACACTCTTTCGATGTCAGACCATAAACTTCTTCAAATGCTTCACGAAGTGCTTTTTTCAATGCTTCCAGTGTAAGATCCGGTATGTAATCCACCAGATTAGTCACTCTTGATTTTACAGAGTCCACACCTTTGGACTGTAATTTTTCCTTTGATACAGTCAGATATTTGGAAAGCATCTCTTTGTTAACATTCATCATCAATGTTCCGTGATGATAGCAATGCTGCTCCTGCTCATAAAATGCATTTCCGGAAAATTTCTTTCCATCAATCAAAATGTCATTTCTTCCGGACTTCTCCGCTTTTGCACCTAACTTTTGCACTGCTTTGACAATGACTTCCAACTGTCTGTCAATGCTATAATTTTCTTTTGACACGAGAAATGTGAAATTCAGATTTCCCAGGTCATGATATACCGCTCCGCCACCGGAAAGACGACGTGCCAGATGTCCTCCATTTTCCTCAAGACTATCAACTTTACATTCTTTCCAGGCATTCTGATTTCTTCCGATTACAACGGTATTCTGATTCTGCCACAAATATAAAATACACTCCTGAGGTTCACAGTGGAGGAGTAAATACTCCTCCACTGCAAGATTTTTATATGGATGAAACTGACCGCTCTCAATGTAAGTAATCTTCTCTACCATATGCGATCCCCTTATCCTATTTTCAAATAATATCTTTCGCTTTTATTTACACTACTTCTGAAATTACGCCTCAAAGTTATACTTGAGTACCGGATGTCTTGCTGCCTCTACCTCATCCATTCTTGTGACCGGTGTTGTCACTGGTGCCTGAAGCAGGCTTTCCGGATTCTCAAGCGCGTCATTGTAAAGCTTACGAAATACCTCAATTGCATGATCCAGTACTTCTTTTGACTCTGTCTCTGTCGGCTCTACCATCAGCGCTTCATGTACGATTAATGGGAAGTACATTGTAGGCGGATGGATTCCGTTATCCAGAAGTCCTTTTGCGATATCCATTGCAGATACGCCTGCTTTCTTCTTAAGATCTTCCAGACTCATAACAAACTCATGCATGCATACCTCATCATATGCCATTGTATAGAGGTCTTTTAACTTGTTCATCATATAGTTCGCATTAAGGACTGCGTTCTGGCTTGCCTCCGGAATTCCTTCTTTTCCAAGTGTCATCAGGTACGTCAGTGCTTTGACAACTACAAGGAAGTTTCCGTAGAATTCTTTCATCTCACCGATGCTGTGCTCTGCTTTCTCCATTGCCAGAGCCCCTTCTTTTTCTACCACTCTGTAGGATGGCAGGAACTGCATCAGCATGCTCTTGCAGCCAACCGGTCCGCTTCCCGGACCGCCTCCTCCATGAGGTGTTGAGAATGTCTTATGAAGATTCAGATGAATAACATCAAATCCCATATCTCCAGGTCTTACAGTTCCCATAACTGCATTCAGGTTTGCTCCATCGTAATAGCAAAGACCACCGCATTCATGTACGATTTCTGTAATTTTTAAAATATTTTTGTCAAACAATCCAACCGTGTTCGGATTGGTCAGCATCAGTCCGGCAGTATCTTCCCCACAAGCTGCCTTTAACGCTTCAAGGTCTACTCCTCCGTCCGGTGCAGATGCAATGCTGACCACTTTATATCCTGCCATTGTCGCACTGGCCGGGTTTGTTCCATGTGCAGAATCCGGTACGATAATCTTCGTTCTCTTATCGTCTCCTCTGCTCTCATGATATGCCTTAATGAGCATCAGACCTGTGAACTCTCCGTGAGCTCCTGCTGCAGGCTGAAATGTCATACCGTCCATTCCTGTGATCTCGCACAGATATTCTTCGGATTTTTTCAGAACTTCCAGGCATCCCTGTACAGAATGTTCTGGCTGCAGCGGATGGATCTGGGTAAATCCCGGCAATGCTGCCATATCTTCATTAATTTTCGGATTGTACTTCATCGTACAAGATCCAAGTGGATAGAATCCATCATTGACTCCATGGGATTTCTTTGCCAGTTCTGTATAGTGTCTGGAAAGGTCATTCTCAGACATTTGCGGAAGGTGAAGCTCTTTTTGTCTTGCATCCTTCTCGCCAGGTTTTTTGATTTCTACATCGCAGGCTGGGAGCATGCTCATGCCCCGTCCGGCTCTGCTTTTTTCAAATACTAACATGCTCTACACCTCCTTTAAAATACGGACAACTTCATCCATCTCTTCTTTCGTGTTCATCTCGGTACAGCACCATAATACTCGGTGGTTTCCAAGTGGATATCCTCCCAGAATTCCATGCTCTTCCAGCGCCTTTAATGCCTCGCAAGGACATTTTTCAGATACAGTTACAAATTCATGGAAGAATTCTCCCTTATTCTCTACTTTAAATCCGATTTTATCAAGCTCTGCTGCCAGATAATGTGCTTTGGAAGTAGACTGAAGCGCTGCTTCTTTGATTCCTTCACTTCCCATAGCTGACATGTACACGCCAACTGCCAGCGCGCAAAGTGCCTGATTGGAACAAATGTTACTGGAAGCTTTTTCTCTACGGATATGCTGCTCTCTTGCCTGAAGTGTTAATACATATCCGGTCTTTCCATTGTGGTCTTCTGTCTGACCGACAATTCTTCCCGGAAGCTTTCTCATCATGCCTTCTGTGGCTGCCATAAATCCTAAGTATGGTCCTCCAAATCCAAGTGGAAGTCCCAGTGGCTGTCCATCTCCAACTGCCACATCTGCACCGTACTCTGCCGGTGTCTTAATGATTCCAAGGGAGATTGGATTTACGCCCATGATATATTTTGCCCCGGCACCATGAGCAATTTCCCCAATTGCCTGTGCATCTTCCAGATTACCGTAATAGTTCGGATGCTGGATGTAGACACATGCTGTCTGCTCATCAATATGCTCTTTTAAGTAGTCAAGATCTGTCACTCCGTCTTTTTCCGGAATGACTTCAATCTCCATTCCATTTCCATGACAATATGTCTGGATCGTTGCCAGTGCATCCGGCAGGATTGCTGCTGATACGAATGCTTTCTTGCGCTTTCTCTCCTGGCACATTGCCACACCTTCTGCTACCGCCTCGGCACCATCATACACGCAGGCATTAGACACGTCCATTCCAGTCAGATCACAGATCATTGTCTGATATTCAAAAATGGACTGTAAGATTCCCTGACTGATCTCTGCCTGATACGGTGTATATGCTGTCAGCAGATTTTCTTTTGAAATCACACTGTTCACTATGGATGGAATAAAATGTCTGTATGCTCCTGCACCTCGGAAAATGGTCTTGAATACCTGATTCTTTGATGCGATATTTTCCATCTCTCTGCGGACTTCCAGTTCTGACTTTCCTTCCGGAATATTCAGTCCGCCTTTGATTTTAACCTCATCAGGAATATGTGCGAACAGATCCTCGATAGAATTGTATCCGATTTCTTTTAACATTTCCTGACGTTCTTCTAACGTATTCGGTACATAGCTTCCCATATGCCGTCCACCTCCCGTCTTTGTCTTACTGCTCGCTTGCTACAAATGCCTCGTATTCTGATGGGGATAATAATTCCTCTTTCTCAGATACTTCTTTTACTTTGATAAACCATGCATCATATGGTGCTCCGTTGATAGATTCCGGTGCATCTAAGAGCTCCTCGTTAATCTCACACACAACTCCGGAAACTGGTGAATATACATCAGAAACAGCCTTTACAGACTCAACATCTCCAAATGCCTCACCAACGGATACGCTGTCTCCCTCTTCCGGAAGATTTACAAATACTAAGTCTCCAAGCTCAGACTGTGCGTAGTCTGTAAGACCAATTGTAACAACATCTCCCTCTTCTTTTACCCACTCGTGTGATTTTGCATATAATAATCCTTCTCTGATTTCCATCTTAATAATCTCCTTTTTTATATATTCTCTTTTTTAATCCTTCACTAAAACTTATTTTGCTCTCTTGTAGAATGGCAGTGCAATGACTTCTGCCTCGACTTTACGTCCTCTTACATCTACTTCTACTTTATTACCAATCTCTACACTTCCGGCATCTACTAATGCCATTGCGATTGGATATCCCAGGAATGGACAATGTGTTCCGCTTGTTGTATGTCCGATTTTCTTTTCTCCAACATAGATATCCTGATGTTCACGGATAATTCCTCTTCCGGTTACTTTGAGTCCGATTCTTGTAATCTTCGGCTCACCACGCTCTTCCATGGCTTTCTTTCCGATGAAGTCTTCCTCTTTTCCCATCTTGACTGCAAATTTCAGGCCTGTCTCAAGTGGTGATATTTCATCATCCATCTCATGTCCGTACAGCGGCATTGCTGCTTCCATACGAAGTGTATCTCTGGCTCCAAGTCCACATGGAATCAACCCTTCGTCTTTTCCGGCCTCTAAAAGTGCATCCCACATTTTCTCAGCATTTTCACTTGCCAGATATAACTCGACTCCGTCCTCTCCTGTGTATCCTGTCTTGGAAATGATACATGGGATTCCAGCTACCTCTGTATCGAATACTGCATGATAATATTTCTTTGGAATGTTCTCTTCTGCCGTTAATTTCTTCAGGATCTCCATTGCTTTTGGTCCCTGAAGTGCAATCTGCCCATACTCAGAAGATGCATCTGTAAATGTGACCTCTCCGAATTGATGGTCTAACATCCACTGATAATCTTTATCTTTGTTCGCCGCATTTACTACGATAAAGTAATCATTATCTCCACGTTTGTATACAATCAGGTCATCTACCGTTCCACCATTCTCGTTACACATCGGGCTGTATCTTGCCTGCCCATCTACCATGTTGGTAAAATCATTTGTCAGCAGCTTCTGCAGGTTTGCAAGTGCATCTTTTCCCTGGCACAATACCTCTCCCATATGAGACACATCGAAAAGTCCTGCTTTTTCTCTAACTGCCATATGCTCTGTGATAACACCTGTTCCATACTGTACCGGTAAGAGATATCCTGCAAATGGAACGATCTTACCGCCTGCTTTCACATGCGCACCATAAAGTGGTGTTTTTAACTCCATATCATATCCTCCTTCTTGTTTTTAATAGGGACGTTAATTATAGGTACATTAATTTATTCATATAATGGATATTTCTTGCAGATTTTTGTAACTTCATCTCTGATTTCATCTGCCTTTGTCTCAAAGTCTGTCACTGTCATCTTGATCAGTTTTGCGATTATCTTCATATCCTCTTCCTTCAGTCCTCTTGTTGTAACTGCCGGTGTACCAATTCTGATTCCACTTGTTACAAATGGGCTTGCCGGATCATTTGGTACTGAGTTCTTATTGACTGTGATGTAAACCTCGTCCAGTCGGTTCTGAAGTTCTTTTCCGGTAATGTTCATGTTCTGAAGATCTACTAACATCAAGTGGTTATCCGTTCCACCACTTACCAGATTGAAGCCTTCTGCAATCAATGCATCTGCAAGTGCTTTCGCGTTATTCACTACCTGCTTCTGATACTCTTTGAACTCTGGTTTCAATGCCTCTCCGAAGCAGACAGCTTTTGCTGCAATAATATGCATCAGCGGACCCCCCTGAGTTCCCGGGAAGATTGCTTTGTTAATTGCTTTTGCATGTTCTTCCTTACACATGATCACTCCGCCTCTTGGTCCTCTCAGTGTCTTGTGCGTTGTCGTTGTAACTACATCTGCGTATGGAACCGGATTCTGGTGAAGTCCTGCTGCAACCAGTCCTGCGATATGTGCCATATCTACGAAGAGATAAGCGCCAACTTCTTTTGCAATATCTGCAAAGATATCGAATCGGATCTCTCTTGGATAAGCGGAAGCTCCTGCAACAATCATCTTCGGCTTACATTCATGTGCAAGTTTTCGAATCTCATCGTAATCCAGTACTCCGTCATCATTGATGTTGTAAGGAACAAAATTATATAAAATACCGGATTGGTTTACCGGTGATCCATGTGTCAGATGTCCGCCGTGTGCCAGGTTCAGTCCCATTACTGTGTCACCCGGTTTAATCAGTGCCTGATATACTGCATTGTTTGCATTTGCTCCTGAATGTGGCTGAACACATGCATGATCACAGCCAAATAATTCTTTTAATCTCTCAATTGCCAGATTTTCAACGATATCTACATTCTCGCAGCCCCCATAATATCTCTTGCCCGGATATCCTTCTGCGTATTTATTTGCCGGTACAGTTGCCATAGCCATCATCACTGCCGGGCTGATAATGTTCTCAGATGCAATCAGCTCCAGGTTTCTTCTCTGGCGTCCAAGCTCCAACTCAATTGCTTTTCCAACCTCTTCGTCATAGTTCTTCACATAATCTGTTACCTGTTCAACCATGTTCATTTTCTAATCATCCTCCAAATTTCCCCAAAAATTTTTAAAAAAGGGTACAAAAAAAGCAGGTAAAAAATAATTTCTTAACAATCTTAAGACTAATTATTTTTTATCTGCCTCTGTCCTTTCACCTGAAAGATTACTTACCGGTCTTCGCGTGTATGGCAGGTAAGTTACTTCTTCGGTACAATCCCTTCCATTGTTCTCCAGAGTGTTGTCCAGACCCGTTCCTTTTGCCTGAGAGTTTCTGCTTGCCCCTTCGGCTCCAGTCTATCATTCCATGTGTCGCGTCTCACATGATAGTGGTATCTCACAAGTCCTTCCTTCAACTTAACCTCAGAATACAGCTGTCTGATAATAAAGTCAAGCGTTAAATATTTTTCTTACTTGTTAGAATTCTATCAGTGATTATCGTTAAATATCTGACACCGTATTTACAGCCTTTACGCCAGTTTTACATGCGTTTTTCTCAGTAAATAACAACTATTCTGTACTTGTATCTGTACGATTGTCATTGCTACTATCCGTATTGGAATCTGTACTACTGGCATTACTGCTGTCCGTACTTGTATCTGCACCACTGCTCAATCTTGACTTAGGAATTTCGATATTCTCTTTCTTATATGCAGCCAGTACAGCCTCCTTGATACATTTTGCATATGCTTTCGCACCTGCCGGGAGCAAATGTGTATCGTCTGCATCAAAATACTCATCATGACCCTCGCTTGCAGCATACCAGTCGATCAGATATGTATGATTATTTTCTTCTACAAATTTTTTTATCTTGCTGTTGCTTTCCTCTTCGAACGTATCATGCGGAATCCGGACTGTTGTCAGAAACAATGGCATATCCTTTCCTATCTTCTCCCGAATATCTTCAAGTTCACCATTGATCGGACTGTTCGAAAGTGATGCAAATATTACGCCTTCTCCTTCCCATTTCTTTTCGTCAATGTAGGAATCAAGAACTTGTTTACCAAGTGATGTAATCCGTCCGATTTTTGTATCACTGACGCTGTTGGGAAATATTTCATAAAAATCATCTGTCACATCAACTGCAATAGAATCTCCGATGAGCAGGAGATTTAAACCTTCCAGAATCTCATCATCTGTCAGATCAGCCGTACAGATGGTATCATCACTCTCTGAGCCTTTCGCGTTCTGCTTTGCGAGTTGTTCTTCCGTCATCTTACCTGTCTCTTCTGCCTTTGCCTCACGTTTTTGCAATGTATCCAATGCATTTTTCTTCGGCACGAATACCATACAAAGTATCAGTGACACAGTCAGTACAAATGTACCTGCCATTACCTTCAAACTTCTTCTTGCCACCTGTACCTGACGCTTTTTCTCCTGTCTGGATTTCGGTCTGCTTCTTAAAATGTTCAAATATTCCCCAATAATACCATGGCGGATCGGCGTCTCGATAAAACGATAAGAAAGCTCTGCCATGACAACACTTAATACAATCTCAATTAATGTAATCCACCAGGATGCCTTTATCCCCTTACTGATTAACAAAATGATTGGATAATGCCACAGATATATGCTGTATGAACGATCCCCAATCCATTTCAATACTGGGTTACTTAAGAATCTGCTAAGCCAGGTCTTTCGTCCTGATACTGCATAGACCATCAATACGGTCAGAATTGTTCCAACAAATTGTCCTCCTCTGTACCAAAAATTACTGGAACCATTGATTGCTATCGTCATCACAAGCAATGCTGCAAAAGACACACTGCCCAAGACCATATTGACACTTGCCGAAAGTCTTCTTGGAACCATCCGGTACTCCCACAGAATTGCAAGTAATGCACCGAACAGAAGAGAAAATGCTCTCGTGTCTGTCCCATAATATACCCGGCTGGCATCCTGCTGTGGATCAAATAATACAATCATCAAAATAACTGAGATCAGCGCCAGCAACAACGTTACTCCGGCAAACAAAAGACCTCTCTTTGCCCGTCCCTCTCCTCTGCTTTTTGCTAACTTATAGATTCCCAGAAGAATCAATGGATATATCAGATAAAATTGTGTTTCAATCGCCAGTGACCAACAATGCGTAAATGGGGATGGTACTCCGGCCGCTTCAAAGTAAGATACCTTATTAAAAATCTGCCACCAGTTATTAAATCCCAGAACAGATGCCAGGAAATCCTTGCAGCCCTTTGTAAAAATAATCCTGTTTACGACTGCGCTGACAAATATTATAACAACTGCCATTGACATGACTGCAGGAACAAGACGCCTGATACGTCTCAACCAAAAGTTCTTCAAATCTATTGTTCCTTCTTCTTCCACTTCGGAAATCAGAATACCTGTAATTAAATATCCTGATAAAACAAAAAATACTGTCACACCAAGAAAGCCGCTCTTAAATAAAGCCAGCTTCAAATGATATGACAGTACCATAATAACCGCAATTGCTCTTATGCCATCAAGCCCTGTGATGTATCTTCTCTTTTTCCCCATAACTCTTCATCCTCATTTGTACTTTTTATTGTTTAGCTCATAACTTCTGTTGCCTCTCCTGTCGTCTATAATATCTCTTATACATAATATTAAATAAAAGTACAAAAAAAAGCAAGAACCTTTAAAGTTCTTGCTTGTCTACATGAGCGTGCGGGGATTCGAACCCCGGACAACTTGATTAAAAGTCAAGTGCTCTACCACCTGAGCTACACGCCCGTTTCTTCCATTATGCATATCATAAAGGAAAATGCCCAGAACCGGAATCGAACCAGTGACACGAGGATTTTCAGTCCTCTGCTCTACCAACTGAGCTATCTGGGCATTCATCACATCAGCTATTGCCAATGTAAGTTGCGGGGGCAGGATTTGAACCTACGACCTTCGGGTTATGAGCCCGACGAGCTTCCAGACTGCTCCACCCCGCGATATTAAAATTTCTCTTTAAAAGAGTTAAGCCGATGATCGGACTCGAACCGATAACCTGCTGATTACAAATCAGCTGCTCTGCCAATTGAGCCACATCGGCGCAAGCCTTTAGGCTAATGGGTGGAGGTGGATTCGAACCACCGAAGCATTAAGCAGCAGATTTACAGTCTGTCCCCTTTGGCCACTCGGGAATCCACCCATATTCAATATAACTAACAACTTTTAAGTTGTAATGGGACCAATAGGGCTCGAACCTATGACCCTCTGCTTGTAAGGCAGATGCTCTCCCAGCTGAGCTATGATCCCATAACGACCCAGAAGAGACTCGAACTCTCGACCTCCGCCGTGACAGGGCGGCGCTCTAACCAACTGAGCCACTGGGCCTTATGAAGGATGTACCTTCAAAATCGCATATAAGAAACTTTTTAACATCTTTACCTATCCACCTTACTTGGTTATGCCCTCGACCTATTAGTAACAGTCAGCTCCATGTGTTACCACACTTCCACCTCTGTCCTATCTACCTCGTCGTCTTCAAGGGGTCTTACAACTTGCGTTGGGATATCTCATCTTGAGGGGGGCTTCACGCTTAGATGCCTTCAGCGTTTATCCCGTCCCGGCTTGGCTACTCTGCTATGCTCTTGGCAGAACAACAGATCAACCAGCGGCCAGTCCATCCCGGTCCTCTCGTACTAAGGACAGCTCCTCTCAAATATCCTACGCCCACGCCGGATAGGGACCGAACTGTCTCACGACGTTCTGAACCCAGCTCGCGTACCGCTTTAATGGGCGAACAGCCCAACCCTTGGGACCTACTTCAGCCCCAGGATGCGATGAGCCGACATCGAGGTGCCAAACCACTCCGTCGATGTGAACTCTTGGGAGTGATAAGCCTGTTATCCCCAGGGTAGCTTTTATCCGTTGAGCGATGGCAATCCCACTTTATACCACCGGATCACTAAGTCCTACTTTCGTACCTGCTCCACCCGTCGGTGTCGCAGTCAAGCTCCCTTCTGCCTTTGCACTCTTCGAATGGTTTCCGACCATTCTGAGGGAACCTTTGAGCGCCTCCGATACCCTTTCGGAGGCGACCGCCCCAGTCAAACTCCCCACCTGACATTGTCCCCCGACCTGTTTAAGGCCGCTGGTTAGAAACCCAGTACTGCAAGGGTGGTATCCCAACAGCAGCTCCACGGCAACTGGCGTCACCGCTTCAAAGCCTCCCACCTATCCTGTACATGCAATACCGAATCCCAGTATCAAGCTGGAGTAAAGCTCCATGGGGTCTTTCCGTCCTGGCGCAGGTAACCAGCATCTTCACTGGTATTTCAATTTCACCGGGTGCATTGTTGAGACAGTGCCCAAATCATTACGCCTTTCGTGCGGGTCGGAACTTACCCGACAAGGAATTTCGCTACCTTAGGACCGTTATAGTTACGGCCGCCGTTTACTGGGGCTTAAGTTCAAAGCTTCGCTTGCGCTAACCTCTCCCCTTAACCTTCCAGCACCGGGCAGGCGTCAGCCCATATACTTCACCTTTCGGTTTTGCATAGACCTGTGTTTTTGCTAAACAGTTGCTTGGGCCAATTCTCTGCGGCCACCTCTCAGTGGCACTCCTTCTCCCGAAGTTACGGAGTCATTTTGCCGAGTTCCTTAACAATGCTTCTCCCGTCGGCCTTAGGATTCTCTCCTCATCCACCTGTGTCGGTTTACGGTACGGGCGCGATACAAACAATAGCGGCTTTTCTTGACGCATGGCTCACACTCTTCCCTACTCTTAATTCGGTACGCATCACATCTTCGGATTGCCGTACGGATTTGCCAGTACGACTCCTACCTTGCTTGCGCCGGGCTTTCCATTCCCGGCTTGTGCTCTCCACACGTGTCCCCACAGTTCTGTTATATCGCGGTACAGGAATTTCAACCTGTTGTCCATCGGTTACGTCTTTCGACCTGGCCTTAGGCCCCGACTTACCCAGAGCAGATCAGCTTTACTCTGGAAACCTTAGATATTCGGCCGGAAGGATTCTCACCTTCCTCTCGCTACTCATTCCGGCATTCTCTCTTCTATACAGTCCACAGCTCCTTATCGGTACTGCTTCTTCCCGTATACAATGCTCCTCTACCAATGTACAAGTACATTCCTGAGCTTCGGTAGTGTGTTTCAGCCCCGGACATTTTCGGCGCAGGACCTCTCGACTAGTGAGCTATTACGCACTCTTTGAATGTATGGCTGCTTCTGAGCCAACATCCTAGTTGTCTTCGAAATCCCACATCCTTTTCCACTTAACACACATTTTGGGACCTTAGCTGCAGGTCTGGGCTCTTTCCCTTTTGACTACCCAACTTATCTCGTGCAGTCTGACTCCCATACACCATCTACGCGGCATTCGGAGTTTGATATTCTTCGGTAAGCTTTGACGCCCCCTAGGAAATTCAGTGCTCTACCTCCGCAAGACTTGTATGAGGCTAGCCCTAAAGCTATTTCGAGGAGAACCAGCTATCTCCGGGTTCGATTGGAATTTCTCCCCTATCCACACCTCATCCCCACCCTTTTCAACGGATGTGGGTTCGGACCTCCATTGCCTTTTACGGCAACTTCATCCTGGACATGGATAGGTCACCCGGTTTCGGGTCTACTCCGACTGACTCTTCGCCCTATTCAGACTTGGTTTCCCTTCGGCTCCATCCCTTAAGGACTTAACCTCGCCAGCCAGCGTAACTCGCCGGACCGTTCTACAAAAAGTACGCGGTTCCACATTTAAAGTGGTTCCACAGCTTATAAACATATGGTTTCAGGTTCTTTTTCACTCCCCTCCCGGGGTCCTTTTCACCTTTCCTTCACAGTACTATGCGCTATCGGTCACTAAGGAGTATTTAGCCTTACGGGGTGGTCCCCGCATATTCAGTCAAGGTTCCACGTGTCTCGACCTACTCTGGATACCGCCATGCCAATCGACCTTTCACTTACGGGGCTTTCACCCTCTCTGGCCGGCCTTCCCAGGCCGTTCTGTTAAGTCTTTTGGATCAATTCCGCGGTCCGAACCCCGGAGTGCACGCACTCCGGTTTGGGCTCTTCCGGTTTCGCTCGCCGCTACTTCCAGAATCACATGTTGTTTTCTCTTCCTCCGGCTACTTAGATGTTTCAGTTCACCGGGTTCCCCTCCTAACGTTATGTATTGGCGTTAGGATACCTGAGGTTTGCTCAGGTGGGTTTCCCCATTCAGAGATCTCCGGATCATAGGATATTTGCTCCTCCCCGAAGCTTTTCGCAGCTTATCACGTCTTTCATCGGCTCTTAGTGCCAAGGCATCCACCATACGCTCTTATTAGCATAACCAACTTGCTCTCATCCACGGGAATGAATGATTGCTTACACATGCATAGCGTTGCATGCGTTGGCTTCTAGGTCAATTTTTTGAATTCGTTTTCTTCGAATTGTGTAGTAATTATTACTCTGTTTATAACAATTACCTCGGATGTCTTGATTAGATATTTAATATCTTATCTATATTTCTTATATGCAATTTTCAAGGTACATGACTGATGATTTTTTCAATCATCAAGTGGAGAATACGAGATTCGAACTCGTGACCTCCTGCTTGCAAGGCAGGCGCTCTCCCAACTGAGCTAATCCCCCATATTTAATTTTCTCAACCTATGAGCTTTTTCAAAGGTCTGGGCTTAAGTGGACTCGAACCACCGACCTCACGCTTATCAGGCGTGCGCTCTAACCAGCTGAGCTATAAGCCCATCTTAAAATTTGGTTGTTCGCTTCCTGTTGTCAGCGAACGACTTAAAAATATATTCGTTCATTTTCAATGAACTCATTATTTTTATAGTCTGGCAGCCACCTACTCTCCCATACCGTCTCCAGTAAAGTACCATCGGCCGCTTAGGTCTTAACCATCGTGTTCGGGATGGGAACGGGTGTGTCCCCTAAGCGCATCGCCACCAGAAATACTTATTAAGCTTTTTACAGCCTTAATAACTAAATAACAGACAACAACCCTTACTTTTTCCGTTTTAGTTGGATTGATTCGGCTGCTTTGCAACCTACTTTATCCATCTTCCTTAGAAAGGAGGTGATCCAGCCGCACCTTCCGATACGGCTACCTTGTTACGACTTCACCCCAGTTATCGGTCCCACCTTCGGCAGCTCCCTCCTTTCGGTTGGGTCACTGACTTCGGGCGTTACTGACTCCCATGGTGTGACGGGCGGTGTGTACAAGACCCGGGAACGTATTCACCGCAGCATTCTGATCTGCGATTACTAGCGATTCCAGCTTCATGTAGTCGAGTTGCAGACTACAATCCGAACTGAGACGTTATTTTTGAGATTTGCTCGGCCTCGCGGCTCTGCCTCCCTTTGTTTACGCCATTGTAGCACGTGTGTAGCCCTGGTCATAAGGGGCATGATGATTTGACGTCATCCCCACCTTCCTCCAGGTTATCCCTGGCAGTCTCTCCAGAGTGCCCATCCTAAATGCTGGCTACTGAAGATAAGGGTTGCGCTCGTTGCGGGACTTAACCCAACATCTCACGACACGAGCTGACGACAACCATGCACCACCTGTCACCGATGTTCCGAAGAAAAGCTTCCATTACGAAGCGGTCATCGGGATGTCAAGATCAGGTAAGGTTCTTCGCGTTGCTTCGAATTAAACCACATGCTCCACCGCTTGTGCGGGTCCCCGTCAATTCCTTTGAGTTTCATTCTTGCGAACGTACTCCCCAGGTGGACTGCTTATTGCGTTAGCTGCGGCACCGAATAGCTTTGCTACCCGACACCTAGCAGTCATCGTTTACGGCGTGGACTACCAGGGTATCTAATCCTGTTTGCTCCCCACGCTTTCGAGCCTCAACGTCAGTCATCGTCCAGTAAGCCGCCTTCGCCACTGGTGTTCCTCCTAATATCTACGCATTTCACCGCTACACTAGGAATTCCACTTACCTCTCCGACACTCTAGCTGCACAGTTTCCAAAGCAGTCCACAGGTTGAGCCCATGCCTTTCACTTCAGACTTGCACAGCCGTCTACGCTCCCTTTACACCCAGTAAATCCGGATAACGCTTGCCCCCTACGTATTACCGCGGCTGCTGGCACGTAGTTAGCCGGGGCTTCTTAGTCAGGTACCGTCATTTTCTTCCCTGCTGATAGAAGTTTACATACCGAAATACTTCATCCTTCACGCGGCGTCGCTGCATCAGGCTTTCGCCCATTGTGCAATATTCCCCACTGCTGCCTCCCGTAGGAGTCTGGGCCGTGTCTCAGTCCCAATGTGGCCGGTCACCCTCTCAGGTCGGCTACTGATCGTCGGCTTGGTGGGCCGTTACCTCACCAACTACCTAATCAGACGCGGGTCCATCTCATACCACCGGAGTTTTTACCACTGTACCATGCAGTACTGTGGTCTTATGCGGTATTAGCAGCCATTTCTAACTGTTATCCCCCTGTATGAGGCAGGTTACCCACGCGTTACTCACCCGTCCGCCGCTCAGTCACAAAAGTCTTCATCCGAAGAATCAAACTTAAGTGCTTCGCTCGACTTGCATGTGTTAAGCACGCCGCCAGCGTTCATCCTGAGCCAGGATCAAACTCTCGTTTAAAAATCTTAATTCCGATTTGACTCGGATTTAAAATCAAAGTTCGTTCCAGGTCAAGAAAACTACTAGCTTTCTTATCCCTTTTACTGTTTTAAGGTTGACATTGTTATTCAATGTCCGTTCTGAATTTTCTCTTAAAGAATCTTCAGGGTTGTTGTCTATTATTTAATTATCAAGGTTCTTTTTGTTGTCGCCTCAGCAACAGCTCATTTATATTATCACATTCGCAATCGCTTGTCAACAACTTTTTTATTTTTCTTTTTTGCTGTCCGTTTTGATCGTCTCTGTCGTTCGAAACAGCTTATCTAGAATATCATAATTATTAACTCTTGTCAATAACTTTTTTATTCTTTTTTTTGATTCTTAAGAATTGTTTTCTCGCGAATCAGCTTAGTTATAATATCATTTGGACAACCATATGTCAATACTTTTATTCATCTTTTTTTACATCTTTTTCTCATTAATTTTTCGCATCTATACTTAGTGTTTACACGCATATAACATACAAAATATAGTGCCCATTATTACAATCTTATCTATAATAAATAGGTCCCATTATTTTTGCCAGATTCTCTGCTTTGATGTTCTTTATGATATTTCCTTCTACATAATATAAACTAATAACAGATTCACACATTTTCCGGCAGATCCTTTCAAGGTCACGGACACCTTCCTCCGGACACAGTGCAATCAATTCTTCTATTGCATCTTCCTCAATATCTACCTGCTCTATTTGATACTCCTTGATCAGTTTTGGCCAAATGTATCCTTTCACAATTTGCTTTTTGTCTCTTATCGTATATGGAGGTAATTCTACAATGTCCAGACGATCCTGTAATATCGGCGACAACGGTTCAAGACTATTAGCTGTTGCCACAAAAATTACATTTGACAGATCCAGCGGAAATCCCAGATAGTTATCTACAAATTTTGAACGGTCACTGTCTAATATGTCAAGAAGTACATTTTCCGGGCAGCCATGTTCGATGGAACTCCCCATTTTGTCAATTTCATCCAATAAGATCAATGGGCAGAAGCTTTTCCCATGTACCAGAGCATCCACAATCCTTCCCGGCTTGGCATTATTGAATACTGTCTGTGTTCCTCGTAGAAATAATGCATCCGAAACACCTGCCAGTGATATTTTCACACAAGGTCTTCCCATCGCCTTTGCAATCGAAACTGCAATGGATGTCTTGCCTACTCCGGGAGGTCCGGCAAGCAGCATAACTGCCCCGTAGTTCTTTCCAAGGTACTTCTGGCAAGCCATATAACGTAATACCTTCTCTTTTACCTCCAGCATAGCATAATGGGAACTGTCCAACATCGTCTTGGCTTCCATTAACTCAATCTTTGGAACCTTGAACTCAGACTCCCATGGAAGATTCAGCAATGTAGATATATATACTTCTTTCATGTCTGTCGGATCCATATCTATCAGGAAATCCTGTATTTCTTCCGGCATCCGTGCAAATACTTCCGGACGGATTCGTTTCTTCAGACGGAATTTGAGCTGATCATGCTTTTCTTTTTGTAATACTTCTTTTGTCTTTTCCTCTGGAAATGTATTCTCTTCTACCTTCTCAAGCCGAAGCATGCGTCCAAGTTCTTTATCATCCATACTTTTTCTCCATTCTCTGTTTCTTATACATCTTTCCTTCTATACGTGTAGTTTATTTAAAAAGATAGTACCCCAGGCAAATGTAAATTTCAAGTAGCGGTCTTTGCTTAGAACGAAAAAAAGAGATTTGGAATTTCTTCCAAATCTCTTACCTACGGAGAAAGAGGGATTTGAACCCTCGCGCCGGTCACCCGACCTACACCCTTAGCAGGGGCGCCTCTTCAGCCTCTTGAGTATTTCTCCAGCAAAAATGATTATACTAGAGGTTTACCCTAATGTCAATCATTTTTTTATTTTATTTTTTCAAACTCTTACTTCACATTTGCACTGGCACTATTTTCTTCGCTCTGAGTACTCTTGTGCTCTTTTGTCAATGAAAATCCACGACCGCTGACTTCTCTGACTTCACTTACGATCACAAAGCTTTCCGGATCAATATTCTTTACAATACGCTCCAACTGATGCAGTTCACGATTTGACACAACAACGAGAAGCACCTGGCGGTCTTCCTGCGAATATCCACCTTCTGCACGCAAAATTGTAAGTCCCCGGTCCAGATGCCCGATAATCGCCTGGCGGATCGGCTCCGGATCTCTGCTGATGATCTTAACCTCCATTTTAGAGCCGCCAAGGAGCAATACCTTATTCAGCACTGTTGTATAGGTTATAACAAGAATAACTCCATATAACAGCATTTCAGGCGGTATGAGGATAGCCTGGCCAAGCAGGATACATATATCAAATGCATTCAGGCTGACCGACACGGGTATCTTGAAATATTTATTCAAAATCAACGGCGGAATATCCATACCTCCGGTGGATGCTCCCATACGAATGACGCTTCCAAGCCCCACTCCGATTCCCAGCCCGGAGAATATCGTATTCAGCCAGATATCGTCTGTGAAATGTACATTTGCAAAGATCTGTCCGAATAACTCCAGGCAGATTGGATAAGTAAATGTACTTACAATAGTCGTAAATGCGAATTTCTTTCCAAGAAAAATAAATCCGACCACCAGCATCACAATATTAAATCCCAGCACGAACATCGAAACGGATAATCCGGTCAATCTGTTCACTAAAAGCGCAATACCTGTCGTTCCTCCGGTCGGCAGTCCTGACGGAAGCAGAAATAATACTGCGACCGCTGCGTACATAGCATTTCCAATAATAACTGTCAACAATGTTATTCCCCGCTGTAACATTGTCTGATTTTTGTTTTCCACAATTTTCTTCCTCCGAAATCACATACTTATATTCCGGATACTGCCAATTCTCCTACATACACTGATGGAGCAATTACACTTGCGCAATCCGGATATGTAGATATGTAATCATTTGCGATTCCCTGAATCTGACCAAGCATGTCAAAGAAATTACCTGCAATCGTCACCTGACAAAATGCATCTGTTTCCTGGCCATTCTCAATCTTTCTTCCTTTTACAATTAATGAAAATGTCCCCGTCATTACATTAATTCCTGCAAATACACCATCTACATCGGTTACAAGGATACCATGACACATTTTTTTCTTCAAGTCCAAAATTGAGGATTCTGTTTTCTCACCCAGATCACATTCAGATTGCAAAATAACATTTGTAATCCCAATTTCCACATCAGATTTTGGCGATTGTTTAAAACCATTTCCTGTAGGTTCGATTTTTAATTTTTTCGCAAGTTCTTTATTTACAAGTTGTGTTTTAAATGTTCCTTCTTTTATCAGGTATTTTTCTTTCACAGGTATTCCTTCATCATCAATTCTACGGCATACTCTGCCCTCTTTCAAATCTGGCACCTCTTTTAATGAAACATTTGCAGATGCAATCTTATCACCCTCATGTCCTGCAAGCGCACTTCTTTCATTTTTAATCCGGTCTGCATAAAATGCCGGAATATACGCTTCCAGTAATTCTGCCATCACGGAGTTTTTCAAAATGACCGGATACTGCCCTGACGCAATCGGTTCTGCACCAAGGCCGGCTCTGGCTTCTTTAGCTGTCTCACACGCCAGCTTCTTTGCACTGTCATCTGCCAACTCACTCACATAACAGCATCCTCTGGCATAAGATGCCTGTCCATCCTTCTCCGCCTTTAAATCTGCACGGAGACTGTGGTATCCTGTAGCATCCATGAACCTCTTATCTCCCGGTCCCAATACATAAATCTCTTCCAAATATTGCTCATATCCAAGATAATCCACAAGGTCTATATTCGGGACCTGATAAGCTTCTTCCTTTGCCTCTGCAAGCTTTTTCATCACAGTCTCATGGTTCTCCCACATGAACTGCACTATTTCATCCTCTCCACATGCTTCTTTTGAATTCTCAGAATTATCCACATCTTCTTCATATTTTTCACCCAGAGATTCCATATTCTCTCTCAGCATTGTAATTAAATCTTCTGCTCCCGGAAGAGCTGTCCAGTAAGACTTTCCTTTTTTTCCGTCATGAGCAGCCTCGATTACATAGACTGCATCCTCGCTGTCCTGTTTTTTTACAGACTTGTGACCACGTACACTTGTTGTTCTTGACTTCGTATGAACGACCTGGAAAGAAATATGAGTATAGCCAGCTTTTTCAAGCTCCTCAGACAGCTTTTCTATTGTTTTTTGCTCTCTGCAATCTAACATATCTCGTCTCCTCCCACTGTCATCTCTGATACTTTTACGGTAGGCTGTCCCGCCCCAATATAGATAGCTCCGCTTCCTGCATAGCAGAACCCCTGACCAAGCTCATAATCCTTTCCTACCTGCTCGACTTTCTGAAGGATATCCCCTCCTGTTCCAATCAGAGTGGCACTGTGAACCGGCACCGTAATCTCTCCGTGTTCAATCAGAAATGTTTCTCCCGTATTAAAGTTGAACTCGCCGGTAATACTGTTGACCGAACCTGCATTGATACTCTTTACATAGATTCCACGGTCTACAGACGCAATCATTTTCTCTACGTCATCACTGCCCGGTGCAATATAAGTGTTGCTCATTCTTGCCACCGGCGCAAACCGATAGCTCTCGCGGCGACTGCTTCCATTTGCAGACAGACCAAGTTTCTTTCCATTCAAGCGGTCCACCAAATAATTCTTTAGGATTCCATCTTTAATCAGCACATTTTTTCTTGTCAATTCACCTTCATCATCGATATAGCCAGATCCCCAGCCATCACGAATACTTCCGTCATCAATTAGTGTCACTTTCTCAGAAGCGACTTTTGTACCTAATTTTCCTGAAAATTCACTTCCATTGTCAGAAACAGAAGTCGCTTCCAGAGAATGACCGCAGGCCTCATGGAAGAATAATCCTCCGAATCCATTAGCAATAATGACTGGCATTCTTCCTGTCGGGCAAGCTCTGGCTCCCAGACAGCGGATGGCGTTCTGTGCGACCTTTCTGGCACACTCTTCTACATTTATCTGTTTCAAGAACTCATAACCTCCCATTGCCCCAGGTCCATAATAACTCCGCTGCACGTCCTGGTCGTCACGGACAACCGCCTCAATAAAGAGTCTTGTCTTCATGCGGTGGTCTTCCATGTAGCAACCTTCCGAATTGGCAATCTGCACATGCTGATCCATATCCAAATATTTCAGATACATCTGCGAAATCTGACTACTATATGCACGTCCTGCTTTGTCGCATTTTTCCATAAGTTTCATCTTATCTTTGACAGAAGCACTTTGGAAATATTCTGTCGTGCTGTCATATATTTTCTGATCTGCAGACAGCTTCTCCCAGTCCGGTCTGACTGGTTCCCCTGCCTTCCAGTTTTCTTTTAACAGACGGAAAAGATTCTCTTCCCTCTCATCTTCTGTGTAGAAATATGCACACTGGTCGCCGGAAAATATACGGATTCCTACTCCCGATTCAATTCCTGCCAGTGCCTCTGACATATTTCCACCTGTCATGGCAAGCTGATTCCGTCGTGTATGCTCTGCGAACACTTCTGCAAAATCCCCTCCATGAGACATGATGTAGTCTATGATTTTATCTGTCATATTCTGACTGAGCATGTCTTTTCCTCCTTAACATGTTACATTCAGACCTTTTAGACATGGTCTGTTCAAAATAAATTTAAAAATTGTGAATCAAAATCTTATTTTTCTCCGGCTTTATCAAACAGATGGCACGCCACAAAATGCTCCGGCTCTACCTCTCTGAACACTGGGGGCTCCTGCGCACACCGCTCGGTCGCATATTTACACCTGGTACGGAATTTACATCCAGATGGTGGATTCAATGGACTTGGAACCTCACCTTCCAGTTTCGTCTTTTCCTTCTGGCTCTCATAATCAGGATCTGCTTCCGGGATTGCTGAGATCAACGCCTGTGTATACGGATGCTTCGGAGATGAATACAGCACTTCATTGCTTGCCAGCTCCACGAAGGATCCAAGATACATAACTCCGACACGGTCGGAAATGTGTTTCACCATGGACAGGTCATGGGAAATGAACAGATAAGTCAGTCCCATCTCTCTCTGCAATTTGATCAGAAGATTGACGACCTGTGCCTGAATAGAAACATCCAGCGCAGAGATTGGCTCATCACACATAATAAACTTCGGTTCTACCGCCAGCGCGCGGGCAATACCGACACGCTGTCTCTGACCACCGGATAATTCATGAGCAAAACGGTTGGCATATTCAGCATTTAAACCTACTTTATTTAACAGATCTGCGACTCTTTCATCCATTTCTTTCTGAGAAAGTTTCAAATGTACATGCATTCCTTCACTAATAATCTCTCCGATTGTCATACGTGGGTCCAGAGATGCATACGGATCCTGGAATATGACCTGAACATCCTTTTTGAAAGATAACAGTTCCTTTCCATGAAGTTTGGATACATCTTTTCCTTCAAAAAGAATCTTTCCCTTTGTCGGCTCATACAACTTGATAATCGTTCTTCCGCAAGTTGTCTTTCCACAACCAGATTCTCCAACAAGACCAATCGTCTCGCCTTTTCGAATCTTCAGATTAATTCCGTCTACAGCCTTTACGACCTTTTTCTTTCCTGCCGGAAAATATTTACAAAGGTCTTCTACTTCAAAGATATAATTATTCTGATCCATTATTTTGCCTCCTTATCATAGAAGGATTTTACCTTCGGTGCTTTTGGATGCTGCAGCCAGCATGACACCTTATGTGTATCACTTAAGGATGTCTCCATTGGATTTTTCTCTTTACAGATTCCCATGCAGTACTCACATCTGGATGCAAATGGGCATTCATGTAATGGAAGCAGGAGATCCGGAGGTGTTCCCTTTAACGCATATAATTCTTCTTTTGATTCATTGGTAACCTTTGGCACGGAACTTAAAAGCGCCCATGTATACGGATGTTTGCTTTCATAGAAAATCTCACGGGCAGTTCCTCTCTCTACGACCTGGCCTGCATACATAACCTGAATACGATCCGCAAAATTAGCCACAACACCAAGGTCATGTGTTACCAGAATAATAGCTGTATTAGATTTTTCTTTTAATTCGCGCATCAAATCCATAATCTGTGCCTGGATTGTTACATCAAGCGCAGTTGTTGGTTCATCTGCAATCAGAATTTTCGGATTACATGCAAGTGCAATGGCAATCATAACACGTTGTCTCATACCACCGGATAATTCATGCGGATAATTATCAATTCGAGATTCCGGGCTTGGAATCTTGACCATCTCAAGCATACGGATAGCTTCTTTTCTTGCCTCTGCCTTATTCATGTCACGATGAATGATCAGACTTTCCATAATCTGCTTACCAATGGTCATCGTAGGATTCAGTGAGGTCATTGGATCCTGAAAAATCATACTGATTTCGTCTCCGCGAAACTTATATAATTCTTTGTCCGTCATTTTCATGACATCTTTTCCATTACAGACAATCTTCGACTCCGGTTTAATCTCTGCGAATGGCGGTTTTAAAAGACGCATGACAGCTTTGGCCGTTACGGTCTTTCCACATCCTGACTCTCCTACGAACGCAAGCGTCTCACCTTTTTTTAATTCAAAGCTGACACCACGGACAGCTTTTACTTCTCCTGCATAAGTCTGAAAAGAAACATGCAGATTATCTACTTCTAATACTTTTTCATTTTCCATCTTCATCTACCTCCAGACTATTTTCTAAGTTTCGGATCTAATGCGTCACGAAGTCCGTCACCAAGCAAAGTAAAGCTCAGCATTGTAAGGGCAATCATAATTGCCGGGAACAAAAGCTGTGTTGGATAGAACATAAAGTTCTGCTGAGCGGCAGATGCAAGAGCTCCCCAGCTTGTCTGTGGCGGCTGGATTCCAAGTCCTACATAACTTAAGAACGCCTCTGAGAAAATGTATCCTGGAATATCAAATGTAATAGCTACGATAATCATACCGAGTGTATTTGGAATCATATGTTTCATAATAATTTTCATCGGCGATACACCGAGTGCATTTGCTGCAAGGACAAATTCCTGTGATTTCAGCTGAAGCATCTGTCCACGCACCAGTCTGGCAATTCCACACCATCCTGTCAGTGTCAAGGCAATCAGCATCGTTCCAAGACTCTTGCTGTCCGTCACTACAGAAATCAGGATAACAATCAAAAGATATGGAATACTTAAAAGAACCTCTACAATACGCATCATGATATCGTCCACAATTCCTCCAAAATATGCTGCGATACCTCCATAGATACTTCCGATCAAACTGGCTACAAGCGCTCCTGTAATACCAATCAAAAGAGAGACACGTCCCGCCTGCCATACTCTGGCAAACAGATCACGTCCAAGGTCATCTGTTCCGAACCAATGTGCTGCACTTGGTCCCTGATTGATTGCACCCGAATCAATTTTCTCATATCCATACCCACTGATGGCCGGTCCGAATATAATGAAAAATATAAGAACAAGAAGGATAATACCTGCCAGAAGCGCTACTTTATTTTCTTTAAATCTTCTCCATGCATCGGCCCAGTATCCGATTCTCGGACGAGCAGGAACCTCTTCATCTTTCTCAAGTCCGATGATTTCAAACATTTCATCTGGGATATTTTCTGTCATATCAAATGTATTCTGGTTTTCCATCATGTATCTTCCTCCTAATCAACCCGGATTCTAGGATCCAGAACTGTATATGCAATATCTACGATCAACTGTACAAATACAAATAAAAATGCTGCAAATACAGTGGTTCCGATAATCATCGTGTAATCTCGGTCATTAATTGAATTGATGTAATAAAATCCAAGTCCTGGTATTCCAAATATTTTTTCTACAACGAAAGAACCTGTAAAGATTCCGGATATCTGGCCTACGAGAAGTGTCATACATGGGAGAAATGCATTTTTCATAACATGTTTGCGGATCACATTGAATCTGCTGACACCCTTTGCTTCCGCTGTCAGAATATAATCTTGATTCATAACATCCAGCATATTGGACTTTACATAACGAGCATAAGTGGCAATCGTGCCAAAACTCAATACAACGGTCGGAAGCACCACATTCTGCCAGCTTCCCCATCCTGTTGTTGGCAACACTCCGAGTTGTACACAGAATACAAACTGAAGAAGTGATGCCAGTACGAAGACTGGAACCGTAATACCCAGTATTGCTATGAACATGACTATGTAATCAGGCCACTTATTTTTATGAAGTGCGGCCACAATTCCAAGAATAATACCTAAAAATACTCCAACAATCAGCGCCAGTCCTCCCGGAGTTGCTGAAACTTTGGAATTTTCAAGAAGTGTGTCTGTTATATAAGTTCCAGGATATTTTAAAGACTCACCAAGATCACCTTTCGTAATCAGATTCTTCATAAAAATTCCATATTGTTCCGTTGTGGATTTGTCCAGTCCATATTTTGCATAATAATTTGCTTTTGTCTGCTCAGGAAGATTTCTTGCCATGTGGGCAAGCGGATCTCCCGGAATACTGTGCATCATATAAAATGTGGCTGTAATGATGATTACGAGAGTAACAATCATATAACCGATTCTTTTTACAAGAAATTTTTTCATATTATCCGCTCCTGTTAAAAATACCGCCGCTCTTAGATTAAGCGGCGGAAAAATTCTTATCTTTTACTATCTTGCACTTGTATCTACATATTTCAGTCCACTTGTTGAACTTGCCAGTTTATTGTAATTCTTCACATACTGATAATAATAAGAATGTGTATATTCATTTACGTTCGGGCTGACAACACAGTCATCTGCCAGAAGAATATTTTCTGCCTGTTTGTAAAGGTCAACTCTTGTCTTTTCATCCATCTCTTTTCTTGCCTGAGCAACAAGACTGTCATACTGATCATTCTGCCAGAATACAGGAACCATGTTAGAACCACCGGCAAATACTTCCATCATAGCCATTGGATCATCATAGTCGATAGACCAGGTCATCATAGCAATCTGGAATTCACCATTATTCGTCTTACTCTGGAATGTTCCCCACTCATTGAAGTCAAGCTCAACTTTTACTCCAAGAATTTTCTCCCACATCTGCTGACAATATGCTGCATAAGTTCTTGTCCACTCAGTTGTAGCACTTAATGTGTATGTAATATTTAATGTAGATGGATCACTTCCGAGTCCTAATTCCTGCATACCTTTAAGAAGTAACTCTTTTGGATCTTCTGTAATAGATTTTAATGGCTCTTCTACCTGATCACGATACTCTCCAAGTTCACCCGTTGATGTAGAATATGGAACCCAGCCGTATAATGGTTTGTGGATATCATTGTAAATAACAGAACACATATCTTCACGGTTTACTGCCATTGTGAAAGCTTTTCTGATGTTTACATTGCTGAATATTTTGTCCTGGCAGTTAAAGAAATCGTATCTTACTGTTGGGATTGGTGCTTCAACAACATCAACTTTGTCTTTCTTATCAAATCTTCCGATCCACTCTTTATCAGCACATGCAATATAATCCAGAGATCCACTGTCGAAGGAGTTGAATCTTGCTGTCTGGTCTGATACAATCTGATAATTTACTTTATCTAATTTTACAGAATCTTTATCCCAGTAATTTTCATTTTTCTCTAATTCGATTTTAGAATTACGTTTCCAGCTTGTCATCTTGAATGGTCCACATCCGACCATAGATTCTACATTTGCGCCATAGCTCTCTCCGTATTTTTCTACCAGATCTTCACGAACCGGATACATCGCTCTTGTATCTGTCAGAGAAAGGAAATATGGTACCGAGTACTCTAATGTAATCTCAAGTGTTTTATCATCGACTGCTTTTACGCCAAGTTCAGACACATCTTTTTCTCCATTGTAGATTGCTTCACCGTTCTTAATACATGTAATGTAAAATGCATTTGGTGAACCAGCTTCCGGGTCAAGTGTCTGCTTCATTCCGTATACGTAATCATCTGCTGTAACCGGCTCGCCATCAGACCACTTATTATCACGAAGATGGAATGTCCAGACGGTACCGTCATCATTAGATTCCCATGATTCTGCTCCGGCACCTTTACGTTCCTGCTTATCTCCATCTTCTTCCATACGTGTCAAAGGCTCCATAATATTTCTCAGGATTCCCATACTGTAAGTATCATTACCTTTGACCGGATCCATCGTTGTCGGATCTGTGTCCAGATACGTGTTGTAATACGTTCCGTCTGCTGACTTTTTGTCACTTCCACCACCACAGGCTGTCAAGGAAAATACCATAACAGCTGCGAGAAGTGCACTTATGATTTTCTTTTTCATAGATTAGCCCTCCTTTTTCCGTTGCATCTATAATATTTGTCTATATTATATCAAATACTTTAATTTCGGTCTATCTTTTTTTAATAAAAAGTGGTGCTATACTACATTTTCAGTAATATTGCACCACTTTTCTTATATCTTCACTTTATTCTCACTTTATTTTCAGTCTATTTTACTAATCCGTTATTGTTCTTTAATTCTTTTTTGCACGCTAATTCTCATTAAGTTCTGTCTTGCCCTGCTTTAATTTTATAGCGGAGGTCAATAAATTCAGCATAAGCATCGGTGATGTCAATGTATTCAGAAAAACACGCGTCATAGTCGGAGCTGTCAATGTCAAGTCTGCGCACTGCGCCACTGCTGTGTCCAGACGGTCAGTAATTGCCAGTATTTTTGCATTCTGCATTCTTGCCCGCTCAGTCACTTTCGTTGTCATAAAGTAGTAATCCGGAAATGAAATCGGTATGAGCAGAGATTCTTCTGTCAGTGAAGTCAACATTCCATAAACATCATCATTCAATTCTGTATTTGCAGTAATTCCAAGGACCTCACAAGAAGAGAGTCTATTTTTCATATATTCCGCCATCGTCCAGGAAATGCCTCTTCCACAGATAAAAATCTGCTTACTGTTCAAAATCAAATCTGCCGCTTCAAAATATTTTTTTAAATCAATATTTTTCCAGTAATCCGTAATAGCTTTGACCTCTTCATCTCCAATCTCTGCCAGAACCTTTTCCCGGTTATCATGTTCATATTTGGGAACTTTCTCTGTATAGACACTGCTATCGTCCAGAACATCCGTCTTTTGTTTCTGAATTATATCCTTGCGAAATTCATATTTAATCTGGGTAAAACTTTCATAGCCAAGTGATGCACATGTATTGAGTATCGTAATCTCCGTTACTCCAATGTCCCGACTCAACTCTTTCAATGTAATATATGCCATCTCGTCCGGATGATCAATCATATACTTTGCAACCATGTACTGTTTTCTTGTAAGCTCTGTGCTTCTCTTTTTGATACTTTCTATAATGTCCATGATTTCTTCTCTCTTTCCATCTGACCGCCTTGATTTTTCTTAGTATACATTACTTTGATATCTCTGCGCAACTATATTACTATAAAGTTATTATAAAATCACTATATTTTGTTTTTACCATATAGTATTTTATCACTTTAACGTGACGAATCGCAAAAAAGATATAGTTCCCCTTCCCCATATGAATGCTATTATGAAATTCTATGCGGCAGTTGCAACTTTTTTCTGTTTGTTGCGATATTTATAAAGATTGTGTCCGATAGAAACGAGAAATACTTCAAGCAATATATTTTAAAATATTTCTTCAATGGAATCAGCAAGTACTTCTTTGATGAAGTAGCCGAAAGTACGGTAAGAAGGTGCTTGATGATCCATAAGATATATGAAGCGGAGATTAACTTTACACTGATTCTCCAGTTCGATTTCTCCCATAAATCTGTCAAAAGTCAGCACTGGATCACAGATGTCCAAATAATCTTGAATTAGCATTGGCAAAACTGCCTGTTTTGGGTTAGAATAGATTATGTTATTAATTTTTTTCACAAGTTAATTATAATCAGGACCACCCGTCCATGATATTTTACCTGTCTACTTGACAAGGGGCATATCAATAGCGGGTGGTTAAATGTTGAGTGAAATTCCATTTTTCGGAACAACGAAAAACTCCATCTCACTCAACAGGCTAAAGCCCATAACAGAAAGAAAGACCAAGAGTTCATTATAAACTCTTGGTCTTTCTTTTTGGGGGACTATTCTTTTTTCACAGCCCCTTCAATCATTTACTTTATGAATTTTTTCTTCTGCGAAGTACGATAATCACAACTACAATTGCTGCAATAGAAAGAATTGCAAATAATCCAATCTGGGCTGTATCTCCTGTTTTCACAGTTTTTACTACATCCACAAATTTTTGATTATGATTTTCTTTCGTATTCAAATGTCATATAACCATTTTCATCTGATATCTGTGTGCCTATCAGAATGTCGCGGCCTTCACCACTAAGTACTTTATACAGTGCATAAGTTGCTCCCTTAAGCGGATCTTTACTGCCTTCTTTAGAAGTCTTCTGTACGCGTATGCTGATTGGATTATATGTATTTACAAATGTCGGCTCTTCTGTCGGTGCATTATCTTCAAGATAAGTAATGGCCGCCTCAAGATTTCCTGTTGTATCATCCTTTGTTACACTTACATTGACCTTGATTTCTCTGTCATCATAAGTAATTTATCCCGGATCTGACGGAATCAATTCTTTAATTGTGTAATTATAATCTCCAACTTCATCAAATATAATGGAATCAAAGAGTGCAGAACCATTGTCTGTATTTTTCTTAGTATCAATCAAGTTATTATTCTCATCAAATAACTGGAATGTAAATTCTCTCGGATGAGTTATCCACATTTGTTCCATTTTTTGTGTAAGTTATAGACATATCCATGTTTTCATCCACATTTACCGTAACGATATATACAGACGGATCATATTCAATATCGCTAACGTTATTTTCACCCTGCTCATTAATCTCTTTTACAGTGTAAGAATAAGTTCCTGTAATCGTGGCAAGAGCATAATCCATGCTCATCGTCATAAAGTGATAGTTATTAAATATCAGGAATTCATCGTCCTCTACTGGCTCTAATGTATTTCCAACATCACCTTCGTATCCAACATAACTCCACACACTCCGACAGGCTAAATGGAATCATGGATTGTTTTCTGGATCTGACTTCTTACAAGTTCCGCTATATCATTCGTCTTCATGTCTTTATAATCATCATAGTACAGCGGTTTTAAGAAATGTACCTGCACTGTGACCGGTGCGATACTGTTAGTGTCAAATGGCTTGAAAGAATCGATCAGTGCAACCGGCACGATCGGGCATTTTGCTTTCGTTGCTGCTTTAAAGCTTCCGCCTTTAAACTCCAGCATCTCATTTCCCATCTTAGATCTTGTTCCTTCCGGGAAAATGAGATAATTTCTTCCGTTCTTTACCTCATTTGTCACATTTACAATGACCTGCAGTGACTGACGGATATCATTCCGATCCATCATATATGCTTTCATACATTTGAAAACTTGTTTTAAAAATGGCACATTTTCCACTTCTTTTTTGGCAACTACGGAAAATGGCTTCGGGCAGACATCTACAAGTGCCAGTACATCGTAAAGTCCCTGATGATTTGGGAAGAACATAAAGCCGTTTTCTTCTGGGATATTCTCAAGCCCGTGGGCATCTATGGTCACATTTCCACCTTTATTAGCGCGGTGTGTGATGAACCGGAGCATCCGGTAATGTTCTTCTTCTGTGTATTTGTCTACGTGGGATGCATGATAACATAATTTTGCCCACATCCACGGAACAAGTAAAATGTTCCGAAGAACCATCATTATGATTCGTTTCATATCTTCTTGTACTCCTTTATGGCACTTTCGTACAGATAACCGCCCTCGCAATCAGCGACTACAATCACCGGGAAATCTTCCACATAAAGCTTGCGGATAGCTTCCGTTCCAAGATCATCATAAGCTACGACCTCAGAAGTCTTAATACATTTTGAAAGAAGCGCTCCTGCTCCTCCCACTGCCGCGAAGTAAACACTTCCGTTTCTTTTGACAGCATCCAGTACTTCCTTGCTTCTCTTACCTTTTCCAATCATGGCTGTGAGGCCAAGGTCCAGAAGCTTCGGCGCATAACGGTCCATACGGCTCGCAGTTGTCGGCCCTGCAGAACCAATCGGACGCCCTTCTCTCGCCGGAGATGGTCCCATGTAATAAATCGTCTGTCCAACCATATCTACCGGAAGATTTTCTCCATTTTTAAGAGCATCATCCATTCTCTTGTGAGCGGCATCTCTCGCCGTGTAGATAGTTCCTGTAATGTATACATAATCTCCTGCTCTGAGCTTACGGGATACTTCTTTGCTGATTGGTGCTTTTATATGCTTCTCCATGACTATACCTCCCTCACAATGTGTCTGTTGACGTGACAGCAAATATTGATTCCTACCGGAAGTCCCGCAATGTGAGTCGGGTATGTATTAACATTTACCGCAAGAGCTGTTGTTGTTCCTCCAAGACCTCCAGGTCCGATACCAAGCTTGTTGATCGTCTCAAGCATCTCCTCTTCCAGATCCTTGACCCACTGGATGTCTGAGTGTGTGCCAACTTCACGTGTCAGGGCATCCTTTGCCATAAGAGCACATTTTTCAAAGGTACCACCAATTCCGACACCGACTACCATCGGCGGACAGGCATTCGGTCCCGCATCCTGAACAGCTGTCAGAATTGCATTCTTCACACCTTCAATCCCATCGGCAGGCTTCAGCATAAAGACACGGCTCATATTCTCGCTTCCAAATCCCTTCGGAGCAACTTTAATCTTTACTTTATCCCCCGGCACAATGTTATAGTGAATAACTGCCGGCGTGTTATCTTTCGTATTCTCACGGATGATCGGGTCACCTACAACAGACTTTCTAAGATATCCTTCCACATATCCCTGGCGCACACCCTCATTGATGGCATCCGTAAGACTTCCACCTTCAAAGTGTACCTCCTGACCAACTTCTATGAACACGACCGCCATACCAGTATCCTGACAGATTGGGATCATATCCTCTCCTGCAATCTTTAAATTCTCCTGAAGCTGTGTCAGAATCTGCTTTCCAAGCGGTGCTTCCTCCGTCTCCACCGCATTTTTCATTGCTATATCCATATCCTCAGACAGAAAATGATTCGCCTGAATACACATTTCTTTAATATTTCTCGTAACTATACTTACATCGACTGAACGCATAATGATCTCCTTTCATCTCTTTTTTCATTTTACCCTGTCCCTTAGTGATATACAAGACAAAAAAATCTGCAGCCTCGGATTTTCATGTCCTGCAGCTGCAGATTTTTTTATAGTCTTATTAAGTTTTCTTTTCTCAGATAGAATTATTTTTATTCTTCGTCACTTTCTAACGCCAGTGATTCTACATCGATCTGGTCTACTTCAACCCCATCTTCGCCGAAGATTTCTTTCTTTTTGGCTTCTTCTTTTTCTTCGTCTCTGACTTTTGCGATACTTGCTACGGTCTCTTTATCTTTCAGGTTGATGAGTTTGACTCCGGATGTGATTCTTCCGAGTACGGAGATTCCGGAACACAGCATACGGATGATGATTCCGTCTGTGTTTATGATCATAATCTCATCGTCTTCGTCAACTGCCTTGATTCCGATGACATTTCCTGTCTTTTCAGTGATCTTGTAACACTTCACTCCTTTGCCGCCACGGTTCTGTGCTGTAAATTCATGGATGTCTGTACGTTTACCCATACCTTTTTCAGATACGATCAAAAGGTCATGTCCCTGGGTCACAAGCTGCATTCCAATCACTTCATCGCGGTCTGCAAGGTTGATTCCGCGTACTCCCATGGAGTTACGTCCTGTTGCTCTTACGTCGGTCTCATTAAAGCGGATACACTGACCATACTTCGTTGCAAGAATGATTTCCTGATTGTTGTCTGTGAATTTTACTTCGATCAGTTCATCTTCATCACGTAGTGTAATTGCGGCAAGTCCTGTTTTTCTTACATTCATGTACTCGCGAAGCGATGTCTTCTTCACAAGACCTTTCTTCGTTGCCATGATCAGATAATCCTGGTCGCGGTAGTAATCAATCGGGATTACTGCGGTAATCTTCTCACCTGGCATTAACTGGAGCAGGTTGATGATCGCAGTTCCTCTTGATGTGCGGCTTGCCTCCGGAATCTCGTAACCTTTCAGTCTGTAGACACGTCCGGTGTTCGTAAAGAACATAATGTAGTGGTGCGTATTCGTCATGAATAGCTCTTCCACATAGTCTTCATCCAGAGTCTGCATACCTTTAATTCCCTTACCGCCACGATTCTGTGCCTTAAATGTATCATCAGACATACGCTTGATGTAACCAAGCTTTGTCATGGTAATTACAATATTCTCCTTCGGAATCAGATCCTCCATGGAAATGTCATACTCGTCAAATCCGATGGATGTTCTTCTGTCATCACCATATTTATCCTTAATGACAAGGATTTCTTCACGAATCACTCCAAGAAGTAATTTTTCGTCTGCCAGAATTGCCTCCAGTCTCTCAATCTGAGCCATAAGTTCTGCATATTCTTTCTCAAGCTTCTCTCTTTCCAATCCTGTCAGAGCACGCAGACGCATATCTACGATAGCCTGAGCCTGAACATCATCCAGTTCGAATTTCTCCATGAGTTCTGCTTTTGCAGCCTGTACCGTACTGGAACCACGGATGATTCGGATAACTTCGTCAATATTATCAAGCGCGATCAATAATCCTTTTAAGATATGCGCTCTTTCTTTTGCTTTGTTCAGTTCGTACTTTGTACGACGTGTCACAACATCTTCCTGATGCTTCAGGTAATATCCAAGAAGCTCTAAAATATTCATGACTTTTGGCTGTTTGCCGACCAGTGCCAGCATGATTACGCCAAATGTATCCTGAAGCTGTGTATGTTTGTAAAGCTGGTTCAGCAATACATTTGCATTGACATCTTTACGAAGTTCAATAACAATACGCATACCTTCACGGCTGGACTGATCACTTAAGTCTGTGATTCCATCCACCTTCTTGTCACGTACCAGCTCTGCGATTTTCTCGATCAGACGGGCCTTATTGACCATGTACGGAAGCTCTGTAACAATGATGCGGCTCTTTCCATTCGGCATCGTCTCAATGTTCGTTACGGCACGTACACGAATCTTACCACGTCCTGTTCGATATGCTTCCTCGATTCCTCTTGTACCAAGAATCTCTCCACCGGTCGGGAAGTCTGGTCCCTTGATGATCTCAAGGATTTCTTCCATTGTTGTCTCGTCTTTATCTGCAATCTTGTTATCGATAATTCTGACTACTGCGTCAATAACCTCACGAAGATTGTGTGGAGGGATATTCGTTGCCATACCTACGGCGATACCGGATGTACCGTTCACCAGAAGGTTCGGGAATCTTGCCGGAAGTACAACCGGCTCTTTCTCCGTCTCATCAAAGTTTGGCATGAAGTCTACTGTATCTTTGTTGATATCAGCAGTCAGTTCCATGGAAATCTTACTCAATCTTGCCTCTGTGTAACGCATAGCCGCTGCTCCGTCACCGTCCACAGAACCGAAGTTTCCATGCCCGTCAACGAGCGGATATCTGGTAGACCATTCCTGAGCCATATTAACCAATGCTCCGTAAATAGAACTGTCACCGTGCGGATGATATTTACCCATTGTATCACCGACGATACGGGCTGATTTTCTGTGCGGTTTATCCGGTCCATTGTTCAGCTCGATCATGGAGTAAAGAATTCTTCTCTGTACAGGTTTCAATCCGTCTCTTACATCTGGAAGCGCACGGGAAGCAATAACACTCATGGCATAATCGATATAGGAGGTCTCCATCGTTTTCTTTAGGTCAACCTCATGGACTTTATCAAAAATATTGTCTTCCATTTATCTATTTTCCTTTCTGCAAAGCGAAAATATTTCGCTGATATTTAAATGTCAGGTTTAAATGTCAAGATTCTGTACATACTGTGCATTTTCTTCGATGAACTCACGTCTTGGCTCTACCTTATCTCCCATCAGTGTTGTAAATGTGAGATCCAGCTCGCTTGCTGTCTCATCATCCATTGTGACACGAAGGAGTACGCGGTGCTCCGGATCCATAGTGGTATCCCAAAGCTGCTCTGCATCCATCTCTCCAAGACCTTTGTAACGCTGAATTTTATTATTGTTATCACGCCCAACTTCCTGCAAAATGCTGTCTAGTTCTTCGTCGCTGTATGCATACCAAACTTTTTTATTTCTTTCGAGCTTATAAAGTGGCGGCTGTGCCAGATACACGTATCCTTCTTTGATCAGATCTGGCATAAATCTGTACATAAATGTCAGAAGCAGTGTACTGATATGGGCTCCATCCACGTCGGCATCGGTCATGATGATGATCTTGTGATAACGTAATTTGCTGATATCAAAGTCTTCATGGATTCCGGTTCCAAATGCCGTGATCATGGCTTTGATCTCCGCATTTCCATAAATTCGATCCAGTCTTGCCTTCTCAACATTGAGGATCTTACCACGAAGTGGAAGGATGGCCTGTGTTGCACGGTCTCTGGCTGTCTTTGCGGAACCACCGGCGGAGTCTCCCTCTACGATGTAGATTTCGCATTTTTCCGGATTCTTGTCAGAACAGTCTGCAAGCTTACCAGGAAGTGACATACCATCAAGGGCTGATTTCCTTCTTGTCAGATCTCTCGCTTTTCTTGCAGCCTCTCTCGCACGCTGTGCCATCACAGACTTCTCAACTGTTACTTTAGCGACCTGCGGATTCTGTTCCAGGAAAATCTGAAGCTGTTCACTGACAACATTATCAACTGCTCCTCTTGCCTCACTGTTTCCAAGTTTCTGCTTTGTCTGACCTTCGAATTGAGGATCCTCGATCTTGACACTGATAATTGCAGTCAGTCCCTCACGGATATCCTCACCTGTCAGGTTCGGCTCATTATCTTTTAAAAGTTTATTCTTTCTTGCGTAATCATTAAATGTCTTTGTTAACGCATTTCTAAATCCGACAATATGAGTTCCGCCTTCCGGAGTCGTAATATTATTTACAAATCCGTAGCTGTTCTCATTGTAGGAATCATTGTGCTGCATTGCAACTTCAACAGATACATTGTTGACGATTCCCTCACAGTAAATGATCTGCTCGTAAAGCGGAGTCGTACTGCGGTTCAGATACTCAACAAATTCTTTGATTCCACCTTCGTAGTGGAAAGTCTTCTCAATCGGCTCTTGTGGTCTTTCATCGCGAAGAACGATCTTCAGTCCCTTTGTCAAAAATGCCATCTCACGGAATCTCTGCTGTAAAATGCTGTAATCAAAGATTGTTGTCTCAAAAATCTCTCCATCCGGCAGGAATGTGACCTTTGTTCCTGTCTTTCCCGGCTCACATTCTCCGATGACTTCCAGCTTCTTTGCAACTTTTCCTCGCTCATAGCGCTGTCTGTATACTTTTCCTTCGTGACAGATTTCAACTTCCAGCCAGACAGAAAGCGCATTTACAACAGATGCACCTACTCCATGAAGTCCTCCGGATACCTTGTATCCTCCACCACCGAATTTTCCTCCGGCATGAAGCACCGTAAATACGACTTCAACTGCCGGAAGTCCTGATTTATGGTTGATTCCGACCGGAATTCCACGTCCATTATCTGTGACAGTAACGGAATTATCCGGATTGATCGTTACGTGAATGGTATCACAGAATCCTGCCAACGCCTCATCAACCGCATTATCAACAATCTCATATACCAGATGATGAAGACCTCTTGATGAGGTACTTCCAATATACATTCCCGGACGCTTTCTTACAGCTTCCAGTCCTTCCAGTATCTGAATTTCGTCTGCGCCATATTCGTGCTGTACCTTTTCTGTAGCCATGCTAATCCTCCTAGTTTTCCTTTATCACTTGTCCGTTCTGGACATGAAATACTTTATTGACTTCAAATCTATGATTTACAAATTCATCCACTCCTGTACAGGTAATGAGTGTCTGTATATCATGAATACTGTCTAATAAATAGTTTTGCCTGTGTTTGTCAAGTTCAGACAACACATCGTCAAGTAACAGGACCGGTGTGTCTCCGGTCACTCTTTTCACTAGCTCGATTTCTGCCAGTTTCAATGACAATGCTGCGGTCCTTTGCTGTCCCTGGGATCCGAATCTCCGGATGTCCAGATTCCCGACCATAAAACAGACGTCGTCTCGATGAGGCCCTACCGAAGTACTCTTCATCCTGATATCTCGCTGTCTGTTCATCTCAAGAGCCTGCTCAAGAGACATGTTTTTCGTACTCGGTTCGTAGATCAGACGGATTTCTTCCTTACCGCCAGTCAGTTTCTTATGTATTCCGGAAACAATTTCGTTCATTTCGTCAACAAATTGTTTCCTCCTCGCAATGATTGCATTGCCATACTGAACAAGCTGGAGATCCCAGATGTCCAGAGTCTCCATTGCATCTTGCCGGTATGCACTGTCTTTTAGTAAATGATTTCTCTGATTTACGACCCGACTGTAGTTGGATAAATGATTAAAATATACTTTGTCAAGCTGTGACAGCTCTAAATCTATGAACTTTCTTCTTCCCGCCGGACCATTTTTTATAATGTTCAGATCTTCCGGTGAAAAAAATACGAGATTTACAATGCCAAATAATTCTCCGGCTTTGCGTATCGGAATCTTATTAATAGCAACACCTTTCGGCCGGTTCTTCTTCAGATGCATGTCAATCTGATCCTGAATCCCGCGTTTTTCAACAATCACCTCAATGTGTGATTCCTCTGCCCCGAACCGGATCATATCCCGGTCTTTGCTCCCTCTGTGGGACTTCGTCGTCCCGGACAGATAGACAGCCTCCAGAATATTCGTCTTTCCCTGGGCATTATCCCCGTAGAAAATGTTGGTGCTGTCGTCAAATTCCAGATTCAAAAGTTCGTAGTTTCTAAAATTTTTCAGTTTCAAAGATTTAATCTTCAATTTTGATTTCTTCTCCGCCAAATGATACAACATCCCCGCCGTATAATTTTCTTCCACGGCGAGTATCAATTTCTCCATTTACAGACACCTGTCCGTCCTGGATGACTTCTTTTGCCTCAACGCCCGATTCAACAAGACCGGCTGCTTTTAATGCCTGCCCAAGCTTTATAAATTCATCACGCAATTTGATTGTTTCCATAGTCGCTCCTTTATATTTATCAAAAATGAATAAATGTATAATTATTCATGCATTTTTATGGATAATATTAGCGTTTTCGTATAATTATGCACTTATTATACATTTGCATTAAAGTTTACAGGAAGGATAAGATAAATATAGCTTTCTGTCTCATCCTTGATGAAGCAAGGTGCTTTTGCATTCATCAGATAAAGTGTAACCTCTTCATCATCAATAACACGCAGTGCATCAATCAGGAATTTCGGATTGAATCCGATCAGAAGATCTTTTCCATCCTTGGAAATCATAATCTCTTCATTCATGGATCCAATCTGAGATTTGATTTTTAACTCCATCATTTCATCCTGGATGTCAATGATGATCGGTTTTTTATCTCCTTCTTTGATGAGAAGTGTTGCGCGGTCGATACAATTTAAGAATTCTTTTTTGTTAATTCTTACTTTTGTATCGTAATCACTGGACAGCATCTGATCAATTTTAAAATAATCGCCTTCGATAAGTCTGGAAACAACGATTGTATTGTCAAATTCAAACACAATATGGTTATTTGTATAAGAAATTTCAACCATACTCTCAGCTTCTCCGGATAAAATTTTACTAATTTCAATTAAAGTTTTACCAGGTACAACCATCTTATAATCACTTACTGGATTTTTCAATTCAATTTTACGGATAGAAATTCGATGTCCATCCAAGGATGCAACTCTTAAAACATTATCTTTTATTTCAAATAATTCTCCGGTCATTAATTTGTTGCTTTCTGTATCAGCAATAGAAAAGATAGTCTGGCGAATGACTTCTTTCAAAGTAAACTGTGAAATTACTATAGAATCATCCTTCTCAATAATTGGAAGATAAGCAAATTCATTGCCAGGTTTTCCGGAAATATCAAATTTTGCTTTTTCACACACAATAGTTGTCTGAAGTCTGTCATCAGTTTCTATAGAAACTTCATTATCCGGAAGTTTTCTAACAATTTCAGAAAAAATCTTTGCATCAATGGCAATCATACCACGATCAATGATCTCACCTGCAATTTCTGTCTGGATGCCAAGTTCCATATCGTTGGCAGTCAACTTAATAATGTCAGTAGTGGCATCAATTAAGATACATTCCAATATTGGCATTGTTGTTTTTCCAGGAACAGCTTTAGAAACAATATTAACTCCTTTTACAAGGTCTGATTTGTTACATACGATTTTCATATGTGTAAAACTCCTTTCCCACGTTACGCATATATAGAAATAAATAAATTTTTTCCGCCTTATTCGCCTTAGGGGCTGTGGATAAGAGGAAAACCCCTGCGCGCCCAGTAAACTCAGGCGTTTCGCGCTTTGATAAGTCTGTGTAATTAAACTGGAAAATGTGTGGAACTGCTTTGGAAAACATTTTTGTTGCTTTTTTGAAAAATGGACAAAAAAGCACTTCTCCACACCATATCCAAATAAATCGGAGGATTTTCCACGCACTGTCCACATACTATCCACACAAGTATCCAAAAATGTGGATAATGTGGATAAATTGTGGATAACTATATGGAAAATCCTAAGCCGGGTTGATTTTCTTCTTTATTATATTGATTGTATTCGCCATCATCTCATCTGATTCGATATCCTTGGCGATCTTTTCTACTCCATATTTGACAGTAGAGTGGTCTTTACCTCCAAGAACTGCACCAATTCCTTTCAGGGCAGTATCGGTCATAGTACGCATCAGATACATACAGATCTGACGTGGAACGGCAATCTCCGAATCACGTTTTTTGCTTTTAAGGTCAGCAACGGTGATACCAAAATGATCCGCAACGATATCAAGTATCAGTTCCGGAGTAACTTCTCTTCTATTATCAGAAGAAATAATATCTTTTAATGCTTCTGCTGCAAGAGCAATATCAATCGGATTATTATTGTTGTTGAGCTTATAGAGGGCAATGAGTTTATTCAGAGAACCTTCCAGCTCACGGATGTTAGATTTGACGTTGGCTGCAATATAATCCAGTACATCATTCTTAATGTTATATTTTTCCAGATGATCCAGTTCGATCTTCTTCTGGAGAATTGCCATACGTGTCTCATAATCCGGAGATGAGATATCAGCAATGAGACCCCACTCAAAACGTGTGCGGAGTCTGGATTCCAGTGTCTCGATATCTTTCGGAGGTTTATCACTGGAGATTATGATCTGTTTTCCAAGTGTATGAAGGTGATTGAAAGTATGGAAGAACTCTTCCTGAGTACTTTCTTTACCTATTATAAACTGGATATCGTCAATCAACAGAACATCAATGTTCCTGTATTTATCACGGAAGTTCAGCATGGCAGATTCATTACCGGCTGTTTTACCATTCCTCAGGGCATCAATCAGTTCGTTGGTGAACGTCTCACTGGTTACATATAATACTTTTTTCTTCGGATTCTTGTCCAAAATGAAGTGTGCAATGGAATGCATCAAATGGGTTTTTCCAAGTCCAACACCTCCATATAAAAAGAGAGGGTTGTACACTTCACCGGGAGATTCGGCAACGGCCAGTGAAGCTGCATGAGCGAAGTTGTTATTTCCGCCTACAACAAAAGTATCAAAAGTATATTTTGGATTCAGCCCTGCTTTCTCTGCTAAGGACTTCGTCTTTTTCTTTTGACCGTTATCAATAGATGCATTATGAATTTCATTCAGTTTATCGTCATCTTCCGATACAAACTGTATCTCGTACTCTTTGCCTGTAATCTCAGCAATACATACCATGAGTGGGAGACGGTACTTCTTATCGATGTATTCAACACTGGAATCCTTGTTCACAAGAATATAAGCAGTGTCATCGATGACATCGTAAACTTTCAGCGGCTTTATCCACGTATTAAAGGATACATTCAGCAGCTCGTGTTCCACTCGTAAATGTTCGATGATCTCAGGCCATTTTTCTTTCACTTCGTTCAT